>JBPCNJ010000206.1:0-7319 GCA_051001375.1 Gemmatimonadaceae bacterium | reverse complement strand
ATGCTCACCGCGACGTAGCCGTGGCTCGCGAGCTCCTCCATCTGCACGCTGTTCTGGCTCTCGAATCCCTGGGCGTACCCGTGAGAGAAGAGCACGACAGGAAATGGTCGGCCGCGCCGCGCGACGGGTGCATCGGCGTATGTATGCGATGGGACCGTCGCGATGCGATCGAACGTGGAGTCCGGCAGCCCGAAGCCGGCACTCAGTGCGCGTGTGAAGCGAAGTCCCGCCGGCCAGAGTGGCACCAGCTGCGCGCCGTGGACCGGCGCAGCCGGATACCAGACGCGGACCAGAATCTGACGCTGCGCTCCTGGCGTCGGCGCGAGCGAATCGATGCGGCTGCTGTCCACGAGTGCCAGCCAGCGGCTTCCCGCCGCGTACGGTCCGCTGGGTGCCGGCAGCGAAAGTGTCGCATTGGCCCTGTTAGCCGCTGCCGTTTCCTGCGCCTGTAGCGGCGCGGCGAAGGGCGCCAGCCCCCAGCTGGTAGCCAACAGCGCGAAGGCGAGACAGGCGGTGCGTCGTGCACGAAAGGGTGCATTAGGTGGCGCGCTGCGGACGCGGCGTGTCGCGCATAGCATGACTGAGCGAAATCGGGAGTGGGCCACAGTGACGGAAGAATGATGAGTGTGATTGAGTGAAGTGCCGCTACTCGCTACTTGGCTGGCCTACGCCAGCCGATCCAACCCGGGCCGCGCACCACGCGTCCTGGCTTCGCGCCCGTCGGCTCGCCATTCGTCAGCACTGCGACCCCGTTTACCAGCACGTGGCGCACGCCGGTCGCGTATTGGTGTGGGTGATCGTAAGTCGAGTTGGCTCGAATGGTCGCTGGATCGAAGACGACGATGTCAGCGTAGTAGCCGGAACGCAGCAGACCGCGCTGGCGCAACCGCAGGTTCTCGGCAGGAAGCGCACTCAGGCGGCGAACGGCTTCTTCGAGCGGGATGACGTGCTCGCCGCGAACGTACGTGCCGAGCAAGCGCGCGAAGCTGCCGTACGCGCGCGGGTGCGCGCTGAACTTGAGGAAGACACCACCCGCCGTATAGGCGCCCTCGTCCGACGCGAAGCTGACCCACGGAAGCGCGACTTCCTTCCGCACGTTCTCCTCGGACATCAGGAAGTACACCGTACCGACGCGGCTACCATCCCTGATCACGAGATCCATCGCCGTCTCCTCTGGAGACGTCCCGCGCAAACGCGCGACCTCGGCCAGTGTTTTCCCTGTATACTGCTTGAGCGAGTCCGCCTTGAATCCGATCAGGAGAATCCGATCGGGTGAGCCGGGTGCGAGGAACAAGTTCTCCCACTCGTTAGTTGGCGTATCCATCTCCTGCTTGACCCGCGCGCGGATGGCCGGGTCCTGAAGGCGCTTGGCCCACGCAGCGTACCCGCCCTCCTGCACCCACGGTGGCATCGCTGCGTCCAATCCCGTCGCTCCCGCCGTGTAAGTGTACATGTCGGCCGTGATATGCGCGCCAGCGCGACGCGCGGAGTCGACCTTCGCGATGACCGTGTCGAGTTTGGGCCAGTTCGATTGGCCTGCAGCCTTGAGGTGATAGATCTCGGCACGCACGCCCGCGTCGTGTGCTATCGAGAGCAGCTCGTCAGTTGCTTCGAGCAGCCGGCTCCCCTCGCTGCGCATGTGCGAGATGTAGATCCCGCCGGCTGGCGCGGCTGCCTGCACGAGCGCGACGAGCTCGGGCGTCTTCGCGTAAAAGCCGGGTGCGTAGATGAGCGCGCTCGCGACGCCGAGTGCACCCTCATCCATCGCCTGCTTCACGAGCGCCTGCATGCGCAGCAGCTCCGCGGGTGTGGGCGCGCGGTCGGTGTAGCCGATCTCGTGAATGCGCGCCGTCGTGGCGCCAATGAACGATGCGACGTTCTGGGAGACACCGTGCTGCACGAGTCCGTCGAGCCCCTCGCCGAGCGTGGTCCAGGTGATCGGGTACTTGAGATCGCCCTGCCCGGTGCGCGCGAGCACCTTCATGGAATCCGAGAGGGGTCCCATCGACTCACCCTCGCCGAACACCTCGAGCGTTACGCCCTGGCGCAGATCGCTCTGCCCGCCTCCGTCGACGAGCAGCGGCTCCGGCGAGCTCATCATGTTGACGAACCCCGGTGCGACGGCGAGCCCACGTGTATCGATCACGCGTCGTCCGCGCAATCGGTGCCGGCCTAGGGTGTCGAGCATCGCGACGCGGTCGCCGTTAATCCCGATATCACCGACGAACGGAGCGTGACCCGTACCGTCGTAGATCGTGCCCGCGCGTACGACGATGTCGTAGGTGAGGGGATGTGAAGCCTGCGCTGACAGTACGGCTGCGGTCACCACGTGCACTGCGAGACATCCGATGCGACGCATCATCGTGCACCCCGCGGCTGTTGCTGGAGTGTGTGGACGCAAATCCCGAAGCCTGGCACGGTGATGCTCACGGCGCGAAAGTGCGCATAGATTGGCTCACGACCCAATACATTGCTCGTGCCCTCTCGTTGAGGAGATCGCAGCTTACCCACACAGCCCGGCCACCAACGTTGGCAACGCCGCTGATATCGTACACGCATCTGTATACAGATGACGATACAATGTTAGGTTCAGTTGCAGTACCCCGCAAGAGGACGCACCTTTCCCGGTGTTCCGGAACGACCGGCGCCAACACACGAACACGTTGTCGCCACGTGCAGCCGGTGTGCCTCCGCCCCCAACTTACGCGCCCGTGACGAAGACCCTGACGGCCCACCAGCAGCGCGCAGTTGCACACGGCGACGGACCGCGTGCCGCGTACCAGCAGCTCCGCGAACGCATCGTGACCGGCCGGCTCGCGCCGGGCACCAGGCTCGTCGAGAGCGAGATCGCCGCCCGGCTCGGCGTCAGCCGGACACCCGTCCGTGCCGCCCTCGAGCGCCTGCGCCAGGAAGGGTACATCGTCGGAAGCGTCGGAACCCGGCTCGCGCGCGCGACGGTCGCCCCGCTCACCGATGAGGACGCACGCGAGCTGTATCAGATCGTCGCGCATGTCGAAGGACTCGCCGCCCACGGGGCCGCACAGAAGCCGAATGCCGTACGACGCGACATGTTGCGCGACATGCGCCGCTTTAATACGGGTTTCCTCGCGGCCGCAGACGCCCAGCTCCACAAGTCGAACGAGCTGCACGACCTTGATCAAGCGTTCCACGCCCGCTACGTGGAGGCCGGCGCTGGCCCGCGCCTCCTTGCGCTCCACAACGCCATCAAGCCCCAGGCAGAGCGGTACGGCCTCATCTATACGAGCACCCTCGTCAGCGAGGTCCATACCTCCGCAGCAGAGCACCAGGCCATTATCGACGCACTCGACGCCGGCGATGCCGCGGCCGCGGAGCGCGCAGTACAGACAAATTGGTTGAACGCCGCCCAGCGGCTCACCCGCGTCATCAGCACGATCGGGGAACGCGGCACGTGGTGAGGCGCGCGGCATCGCGGCTGCGCCGCACATGCGACCAAGTTGGGACGCTATCGATGGACCACTATCGTCATCTTGCGTCTCCACGAATCAGCGCTGATCGATACTAAATCATAGCGGAGGCGTGCTACGCGCCAGGCTCTTCCATGGGCGCTATCTGGTACTGCTCCAGCTTCCCGTCGGGCATCTCGTACGTCCACACGCGCAGCGCTCGGTCCGCAAATGTCACTCGGTAGGTGCGCTCCAGCATCCCGCCGCGGCTCAGCTGCGCGATCTGCACGAACCGCTGCGGCGCGCCAAGCGGGGCAAGGGTGGAGGATAAATCACCGAGCGCCTGAGCGCTGAAGTAGGCGTTCGCGTTCAACGTGAAGAGTGACCTGTCGATCGTGCCGCGCTGCAGTCTTTTAAAGATGCGCTCCGCGAGCGCGGTTCGGCCCTGCACCTGAGCGTCTTCCGTGGTGAAGAGCATGTGGCCGATCTGCTGCGCAATCGCGCTGGCGGCGGGCGCGGCATCCTGGTTCGTGAGCACCACGACGGCGATGCTGTCGTCCGGAAACACCATATTCTCCGCCGTGAACCCGGACACCCCGCCGCTATGCTCAATGACGCGATGGCCGCGCTGGAGGCCCACGCCCACGCCCAGCCCGTAGCCGGTCCCCACTCCGTTGTTGAGGAGCACCGTCGTAGTAAGAGCGCGATACGACGCTGGGGTGAGCAGCGACTGCGTGATCATTGAGATGTCCCACCGAGCGAGGTCGCGCGCCGTCATCGCTAGCTCACCCGCGCCGAACGCCCATCCTACCCCAAGCGCTGGGGCAGGGCGCAGCGGCCCGAGCCCATAGCGCATGTAGCCAACCGGCTCGATCGCGCCCGGACCACGCGTATCGAAGTCGGTTGCGCTCGCCAGTTTGAGCGGATCGAGGATTCTGTGCTGCACGAACTGAACGAACGGCGTCCCGCTCACCTTCTGCACGATCAACGCAGCGACGACGAAGTTGGTGTTGCTGTACTGCCACCGGCTCCCAGGCGCGAAGTCCAGGGGTTGCTTCGCCCAGTGGTCCACGATGCCTTGTGGGTTGATGGGCTGCTTCATCGATGGCATCACATAGTCCTGCGGCCAGTAGTCCTGGTAACCGGATGTGTGCGAGAGCAGCTCGCGGATCGTCACCTCGTCCCCGCGCGTGAGGTCGGGGACGTAGCGCGACACGTGATCATCGAGCGAGAGCTTTCCCTCCTGCTGGAGCAACAGGATGGCTGCTGCCGTAAACTGTTTGCTGATCGACCCGATCGCGTAGCGCATGTCGGGACGGGCGGCCGCGCGCGGGTCGAGCTTCGCCGAACCGTATGCCTGCGCGTACATCACCCGCCCATGGGTGACCACCGCCACCGATGCGCTCGGCACGCCGGTGTGCGCGAGCACTCGCGATACGATGGAGTCGACCGCGGCCGGCAGCCGGCGGGCAGCCGCGGTGGCCTGTGCGTGAGCATCGAGCGGGACGACGGAACTCGCGCCGAACAAGGCCGCAACGACGAACACAACGCGAATGATCATTGCGAGCCATTGGATGAACGGGGGAACGTCACGCCGAACAGCTGCACCGCACTCACGTGTCCGGCGCCATCGGAAATGAAGCTGGCCAGCGGAGGCGGCTCCAGCGGCGCCGCCAGGACCCATCCCGACGGCACCGCTGCTTGTCCACATCTTTCCCTGTCTTTGGATCAGCTCAGTATCAGCTGCCGCTAGCCTTCGCGATGTTCGGGTTGTTGATCCGCTCTACATCTGGCAGTGGTAAGCACGTCTGGGCGCCGTAGTTGCCGCCACCCGTCGAGTATGGTGCGCCCGCCGCAGGTAGGAACGGGAGGCTATAGCGGCGAAGGTCGCCCAGCCGGTGCCCTTCCACGAAGAACTCGCGCCGGCGCTCCTCGATGATCTGAGTCTTGACGTCGGCTGCCGTCGCGCCGGCCGGAACTACGTACACTGGCAACCCAGGGTGCGTGGCGCGCGCTCTGTTGACGGCGGCTGCTGCTCCGGCCAGATCACCGGTTGCCGCGGCGTTCTCAGCTATGATCAGCTGCGCCTCCGCGTAACTTGCCAACCGGATCGGAGTCGTAACCGTTGCGTCCTTGGCCGGAAGGAAGAGTGGCGTACCACCGGCTCCAGCGCTGCCGTTTCTACCAAGATTGGTCACCACCACGCGTGGGTCTTGCGTGGTTCCACCGGGCACCAGGACATTCCGGAAGGAGGTATCCACGGTGAACCAGGGGTTCTGTGAGATACCGAAGAACACGCTGTTCTGCCGGCGCGCCTTAACCGCGTCGGGCGAGGTGTTGACCACAAAGCTAGCCGGGATGGTTGCGGCATCGGCCGAGGCTGCAGCCAGGTTCGCCGCGCCCCCCAAGTCGAGCTCGGCTCGCGCTCGACCCAATCGCGCGAGGTTGAGCGTCGTGGCATCGGCCGCTTTGGTCGCCGCCGCAATCGCATTGTCGAATCGCGCCTTCGCTTCCGCGAAGACCTGAGCTGGCGTCAGTTCTGGGCCGAGGTTGATTGCCGCCGAGCACATCGACTCTCCTAGGAGCACGAGGCTATAGCCGGCGTACGCGTAGGCTTGCCCGAGAAGCTTGGCCCGATTCGGGACCTCAGCGTCCGTCCATCCCTCCAGTCTGGCCGCGGCGGTATCGGTTGTGGCCCGGGCCGTCGACAACGGTGTATAAATGCCTGGGATCTGGCTAGTGCTGGGTACCGGGGAGGCACAATTGAACGTGCCGTACGGTGCGTCCGTCCGGAGGCGACGGGCATCGTAGTCGAAATCCGCTGACTGCGCGATCGCAGTGGAGAGCTCATCGGTGAAGAGCCCGGTCCCGGTGACGTAGCGGTTGTACGCACACTCGAAATCGCCGATGGCGCCATTGAACAGCAATGACGCATTGGCGGGGACGTAAAGCGTAGAAGTCGAGAGTGTCCCAAGATTTTCCTGCTTGAGGCTGGTGATCTCCCGACAGGCCACACTCAGCAATCCGGGGAGCGCCAGGCACAACCCGAGCGTCAACGACGTCCGGCGGTGCGTGAAACGGTATATAGAAGAGTTCCGCATGGTCAGAACGTGAGGTTGAGGGTTGCAATGAAACGGCTCAGCGGCGGCGTGACTGCCTGAGTGAACGAGAAAAAGCTTGTGCTGGCATTATTCGCGTTGACTTCGGGATCCAGGCCCGTGTAGTTGGTCCAAGTATGGAGATCGCGTCCGGCAATCGTGATCGACGCCCGCGAGAAGCCCCTCAGAAAGCTCTCCGGCAACGTGTAGGTCGCCGATACTTCGCGCAGCTTCGCGAACGAGCCGTCTTCGTAGAACTGATCTATTATCCCTTGCGCGATAGCGGGCCCGTTCGCTTCCGCCAGTCTCACTGGCGAGAATTCCTGCGGGAAGTAGTTCTCGCGGCAAAATGCCAGGCCCACCAATGCACCGCAGCGAATCTCGTCGTTGTTGTTCTGCACCCTGTATCCGCGCTTGAAGTCGACGAGCCCATACAGTCTCAGCCGATTGAAGAGGGTGATGGTATTGGCGACCGAGCCCGTCGTCTTCGGCGTCGGTGTACCAATGAAGACTATCGGCGCCTGAGCGCACGCCACCGGAGCCTTCCCGGGGCCACCGTCGCACAACACGTTCGTCGCGAACCCGGTCGTGGCGTCACGATCCGCCGATACCACACGCTTCGAATAAATGCCGCCGATCGGACCGCCGACGACGTTGTACTGGCCTGTACTGGCAAGGATGTTCGGTAGACCGCCCAGACTCTTTACAATGTCCTTGTTCGTGCCGAGGTTGCCGGTGATGTCCCACGCCAGGTTCTCGCGCGTGAGCACCTGCAGTGTCGCTTGCAACTCTACCC
>JBPCNJ010000205.1:0-7276 GCA_051001375.1 Gemmatimonadaceae bacterium | reverse complement strand
AAGCGAGAGGAGTGGTGGCGCGGAATAAATGTCGCGCCGTTAGAATCCAGTTCAGTGATGATATGAGCGATTCCGAATTGCCGCCCAGGCTGGCTTCCATAGCTTACTCGGTAATCATGCGCGCGGTAGTGTTCGCGCTCGTGGGCGCCGTTCTCGGTGGTATCGTGGGCTGGGTGGGTTTCGGCGGCGTTGGCTACAACGCCGCGACAAGTAGATACGGGTGGGGATTGCTCATGGCTCCGGCATTCGCGCTGAGCGGAGCAAGTGTGGCTGGTGCTGGCTCCTTACTGGCATCGGCGCTGAGCATTTTCCGGCGCCGTTTTGTTGATCGGACCATCTCTGTACTGACGGTCCAGGACGAGCTGAACGATGCTGAATGGAAGAATCCAGCAAACTGGTTCGGCGGGCTGCTGTACCGAAGCCGTCTCGACACACGAACTTTCGTCCCCAAGCGGAAGTCGGTTTTTGGCCATACGATCAACCTCGCAAATCCTGTAGGTTTGGCCATTGTAATCGCACTCGCTGCGCTGCTTCTTGTAACCGGCATTACCAGCGCGTTTCGCTAACAGAAGTGACCTACATTCTGACGCGCGTTACGCGCACAAACCAGCTTTCCTCGATTCAGAGTTAGGGTATGCGTTCCTCCACACTCGCCGTGCTCACACCAGTCCTGCTGCTCGGCATCGCCGCGCGCGCGCAGCAGTATCCGCCGGCTACGGACTCCGCGCGCGCAAGCGCTGGGTCGCCCATAGCGAAGTCTGTTGCGACGGACAGTGCCGTAGTCGACGCGCAGCGTGCGGCTGAGGCGTTGGTTCGCGCTCGTCGACCGGGCGCAGTATGCCGCGAGTTGGGACAGTGACCGGCACTGTCCAATCCAACGTCAGCGTTCCTGAGAAGCGAGTCGCTCCATCAGTTCTACCGCTCCCAGAAGCGTCGCCCGTTCTTCGGCGCTGAAACAAGCGAGCTGTCGCGCGAGGGTCGCGACGCGGCGCGCTCGCCCCTTTGCAAGGAGACGCCGACCCGCGACGGTGGCACGGATACGAGTAACGCGGCCGTCGTGCACGTCGGACTCGCGCAGCACTAGACCACCGGCTTCAAGTGCATTGACCAGGCGTGTCATCGTTGGCGGGCGGACCTGCTCGGCGACTGCAAGGTGGCCGAGTGTCACCGGGCCACGGAAAACGATCACAGACAGCGCCGAGAGTCGGGGACCATTCAGTCCACTCCGCTCGTCCTCGCGTCGGAGCGAGCGGAGCAGGTGGATCGCGGCCGAGTGCAGTCCATCTGCAAGATGATCCACTGGCCTGCGACTGGCTGGTCTTGCGTTACGTGGCGGCAATGCTCATCATCTGTGAAGTTAGTTAGCCAAGCTAATCATTCCTGTGCCGCCGCATCCGCTTGTCGGGGCACGGCACCGCCGCGCTGAGGAGGAATCGTATGTTGTCCAACGCCATCCAGACGGACCAGCCCGCAATTCAGCCCAAAACCGAGTTCGGACTCCATCGCATCGGGCAGATCGCCGTGATCGCCCGCGACGTCGCCCGCGCAACGCGCTTTTACCGCGACGTGCTCGGCATGCACCTGCTGTTTGAAGCGCCGCCCGGGCTCGCCTTCTTTGACTGCGGCGGCATACGGCTCATGCTCAGCCCGCCGGAGGGAGCGGACACGGCGTCGGCCTCCTCGATCCTATACTATACCGTGCCGGATATTCGTGCAGCGTACGATACGCTCGTCACGCGCGGCGTTCAGTTCGAGGACGCTCCGCACGTGGTCGCCGCGCTCGCCGACCGCGACGTGTGGATGGCGTTCCTGCGCGACAGCGAGCACAACTTGCTAGCGTTGATGAGCGAAGTGCCTCGTGCTGGAAACTCGCCCCCAGATGGCCAATAATCCTCTCTGGCAGCCGAATGTGACCAAGATCTTCTCGACGCGAAGCACTACCGGAGTACTTGATCAGCGATGCGGACGCCGTCTTTCAATGCACGCGTGACATCCGTTCCCGAGTCAAACCCAAAGGTATGCGCTCACGCTTGCACCCCCTTGCAGCGACTCGTCGAATGGGACTCCGCGGGCGGGACGGCGGGCGACGAGCCCGGCAACCACGCGCATCCGTAGCACGCACTTGTGAGAGCGTACTCCTAGCGCATCTCCGGCTTTGCGTGGTGCGAGCAACCGGGGATGCCAGGAGCGGCAAATTCCCGAGGAAGCCATACCATAAACTCGGTTCCCTCGGGCGTCGATCTAGCCAGCGTTACGCTGCCACCATGCGACTCGGCGATCCATTGCGCGATCGCCAGTCCGAGTCCCGCACCGCCGCCCAGAGATCCAGTCACGGAGGCGGTACGTGACCGCGCCACGTCGCTCCGGAAAAAGCGCTCAAACAGATGTGGCTGAGCTTCGGGTTGGATACCGGGCCCCGTGTCCCGCACGCTGATGCGATATGCGTCCGCTGTTTGCGATAGTGTGAGCGTCACTGTCGCACCCGCGCCCGAGTACTTTATGGCGTTGTCCAGCAGGTTGATAACGAGCCGACGCAACAGCTCGTCGTCACCCGTGAATGGCGCCTCTATTTCCGCGCTAACGCTGAGCGTCACGTCGGCACGAAGCGCCAGAGCGCGCACCGCACGAACACACTCATCCACCAACTCGTCCAGATAAAGTGACGTGCGCTGAAGTGGTCGCTGGCCGGCATCAGCTCGCGCCAACAGAAAGAGCTCATTCACGATCGTCGAGAGCCGCGCCGCGGTGTCGCTCACCACTCCCAGTGACTCTCGATATTCCGCGGGCGATCGGGCTTCTACACCGAGCGCAACGTCGGCCTCCGCGCGCATGATCGATACCGGTGTACGTAACTCGTGCGATGCGTCTGCCATGAAACGACGCTGCTGGTCGAATGCGCTATCCATGCGCGAGAGAAGCTCGTTGATCACGGCAGCAAGCTGACCGAGCTCGTCGCGTGGATTGATGACAGGAAGCCGCTCATGCAGGTTTGCCGCACTGATACGCGCAGCCCGCTCGCTCATCGCCGCTACCGGAGCCAGACTGCGCCTCGCCAGAAACAATCCCGCCAACCCGGCGGCGATGAGCACAATCGGGATGGCTATGAGGCACGCCAGACGCGCATCTTCCAGCGTCTCTTGCTCTCCATGGCGTGATTGCACCATCGCCACACGGTACCAACGCCGGCCGAGCCGCGCAGGCGAGACTGACACCCGGTACCCGCCTTCCGCATCCGGCAGTGTGAATATCGTTGGACGTTTAGAGTTGCTCACACCATCCACCAGCTTTGGCAGTGTTGACATTGCTGACAGTGTTGACAGATCTGATACCGCAGCAGGATCACTCAGCGCAATCAGACGTCCGCGCGTGCCAAAGACAGCGACGCCCAGATCGCGCACGCGGAACTCCGCCACGGAGGCAGCTATCTCCAAACTGTCGGACGTGGCGTCCTGACCCTCCGCGGCCATGTCGGAAACGAACGCGGCCGCGGAGCTGGCGAGATACTCCTCTGCCCGCGATGCGGTGGTCCGTTGTAAAAACACGTACGCGGCCAGCGCAAACAGTGTTAGCAACACCGCCAGAACGGTCGTGTGCCACAGTGCCAGTCGCGCGCGCACGGAGTCGAGCATCGGCTAGCCTCGGCCGAGTTTACCGTGCGGGTCGAGCAGGCGATACAGACCCGGAAGCACCAGCAGCACAATTGGTCCCGACAACACAAACCCACCGATCACGGCAATGGCGAGCGGCTGCATGAGCTGTGAGCCGGCGCCAATAGCGAGCGCGAGTGGCGCGAGTGCAAAGGCTGTGGCAAGCACGGTCATGGCGACCGGCCGCAATCTGCGATGCGCCGCCTCGGACCACGCTTCAGCGACCGATTTCCCACTTCTTAGCTCGATCTGTGCCTCGTGAATTACGAAGATCGCGTTCTCTCCCACGATTCCGACCATCATGATCGCGCCAACGTAGCTCGATATGTTGAGCGTCATTCCCGTAAGCAGTAGTGCCGCAAGAACGCCGGACAACACCGCTGCCGCGCATACCACCGTCACGACCGGCGCGCGCCAGTCTGCAAACTCGAACAGCACCACAACCGAGACCAGCACGAGGCCGGCCAGCAGAACGTACAACAGTCCACGGAAGGACTGCTGCTGCTGCTCATACAGTCCGCCGTACTCGATCGACATGTCGGGCGTGAGCTGTAGATCACGCGAAATGCGCTGGCGGATATCGGACATTGCGCTGCCCAGATCGCGTCCCGTAAGCCGTGCAGTCACGCCCACATACGTCTTGAGATTCTCGCGATTGATCTCCGTCTCAGGCGTTCCCGTCGAGATCGTTGCAACGGTCGACAGCGGAATGAGCGCCGACGATGGCGGCCCGGTGCGAATCTTGAGATCGGTCAACGGGCCGGCGGAATCCCTGGCCAGCACACGCAGGTCATACATCCTGTCGCCGATACGTATCTGGCCGGCGACGGTACCCGTGATCGCGGGCTCGACGGCCTGTGCGACTGTTTGCGTGGTGAGGCCAAAACGTCCCGCCGCTACTGGATCGACGTGCAGCTGCAAAGCCGGTCCGGCAATGGTAATTCCATTGAATACATCCGCCACGCCCGGCACCTTCTCCAGAATGTGTGCGGCCTGATCTGCCTTCTGCGCCAGGGTTGTAGGGTCGCTCCCAAAGATCTTTACGTCAATCGGCTGCGGCGCGCCGCCGGTGAGGTCGCCGATCTGGTCTTCCAGTAACTGGCCGAAGTCGGTGTGAATGGCGGGCTCAACGGCGGCGATGCCATCTCTGAGCGAGTTGATCACCTCGTCCACACCCGGCCGTTGTGACAGCGGCTTGAGCTTGATAACATAGTCGCCGCGGTTTGGCTCGGTGATGAAGAAGCCAAGTTGTGCGCCGGTGCGCCGCGAGTAGCTCTCCACAGCTGGATTCGAGCTGATCACGCGCTCGGCTGCGCTCAGCATCGCATCGGTTTCCGTGAGCGACGTTCCCGGCGGCGTCCAGTAGTCCAGGATGATCGACCCTTCGTCCATCGCCGGGAGAAAGTCGGTTCCGATCCGGCCGTACAGCACGTAGGTGATGCCGAGCAGGACCGCGATGATCATCACGCTGACCAGTCCATGCGCGATGAATACGTGGACCACGCGATCGTAGCCGCGTCCCATGCGCTTGCTGACCGGTGCAAGCACCCGAATGACGGGCGCGGATATCCGGCTTGCGACGCCGGGGCGTGCAATCCTATGATTTCCACCATTGGCATCACCCTTCGCAGGCTTCCGCTGAAACACACTCACCGACAGCGGAACGACAATGAGCGCGAATAAGAACGATACGACGAGCGCCAGCGCCATGGTCAGCGCGAGCGGCTTGAAGAACGCGCCCACCACCCCGGAGAGCAGCGCGAACGGCACCAGAATCACGATCGTGGAGAGACTCGATCCAAGGAGAGCGGGCCGCAACTGCCGCGTGGCCGCCGCGGTCGCCTCAATTGTCGGATCAACTATCGCATCGCCATGAGCTGGCGTCGAATCCGCTTCTGGATTGTGTCCAGCTTCCGCGGTCGTGTGATGACTCTTCTCGATGTCCTCGATCACCACAATAGAATCATCAGCGATCAGCCCCAGCGCTGCCGCGATCCCCGCCAGCGTCATCAGGTTGATCGTCTGGCCAAAGATCCCGAGTGCCAGTCCGACGATCGCCACTGTCAGGGGGATCGCAGCCACTGCGATCAGTGTGAACCGCACGTTGCGCAGAAATAGAAGCAGCACCACGCCGGCGAGCACCACGCCGATGATGATCGCGTCACGCGCACCGTTCACCGATCCCGAGACGAACGACGCCTGATCGTAGAAGTTGCTCCAGTGCGCATCTTTCGGCAGCAGGTTCGGCTGGTCCTTGAAGATCTGGTCGACGCCAGTGGCAATGGCGACCGTGTTGGCCGAAGGCTGACGCACGATGTTGACGAGCACCGCCGCCTGACCGTTGGCTGTGGTGCGTACATACGAAACCTCGTTCGTCACGGCCACCGTACCGAGCTCCGCGAGCGTCACGGGCGGACCATTCGGAACCGGGACGGCGAGCTCGGAAAGCTGCTTTGTCCCGGTCACGCGTCCGGTGACGAGCGTGAGGTACAGCTCGTGATTCTGCTCGGTCAGTCCGGTGGACACAACGTCGTTGTTCGCCTGGATCGCCTGCACCACATCCGAGGCCGCGAGGCGATGACCTGCGAGTAACTGCCGGTTGAGCTGCACCTGAAACTCGCGCTGACGTCCACCCTGGATCTGAACTTCCGACACCCCCGGTATACGAACGAGCGCGGGCTTGAGCGTGTACTGCGCGAAAGCAAGGAGCTGTGCCTGCGTCTCCGTGGATGAGATGAGCGCGTATCCCTGAATCGGGAAGGTCGCAGTGTTCATCCACTGTGCTTCAATTCGTGTCTGGGGCGGCAGGTCCGGGCGCACGCGCTGGGTCTCCGCCTGTACGCGGTTGAGCGCTGCCTGCATGTCGGTGCCCCACGCAAACTGGGCCGATATCTCGGTGGATCCGCGCGACGTGGTGGACCGGACTATCTCGATCCCGGGCACCCGGAGAATCGCTTCCTCCAGTACGCGCGTCACCGTCGGCATCATCTGCGCGGCCGGCTCCTCGCCGACGTCGGCGATCACCCTGACCCGCGGAAAGGTGACCGTTGGGAAGATGGATGACGGCAGTCCCGCGGCCGAGTAGATGCCGGCGATGATGAGAATCGCCAGCAGCAGGTACACTCCAGCCGCACGCTGTCGCGTGCTGGTGAGCAGACTCACGGAGTGGCCGGTGTACCGGTGGTTGGTGCTCCGGTGGTTGGTGCTCCGGTGGTTGGTGCTCCGGTGCTCGGTGTACTGCTACCTGGATCGACTGCACCAGCTTCGCGAACCCGGCTTCCTTCCGGCAGCCCCACCTGGCCGGACACGATCACACGTCCGCCCGCGGGAGGTACCGGTGAAGTGATCTGCACCCGGTCACCCTGGCTCGCTCCCGTGGTGACCGTCACCCAGTGCGCCTTGCCGTCCGGCGCGACGACCGCGACCTGCGATATGCCGGTGATATCATCCCGCAGTACCGCTGCCGATGGCACTACCGCCACGCCGGTCAGCTCGCCGGTGACAATCTGCGCTGTCCCAAATAGTCCCGTCTGGATGGGCAGTCCCGCGGCGGTAGGCGCACCCTGCAGATCGATGCGCACCGGGACAGTCATCCCTCCGCTGGTGTCGGCGGGGAGAAGGCCGTGCAC
>JBPCNJ010000204.1:0-4444 GCA_051001375.1 Gemmatimonadaceae bacterium | reverse complement strand
GCTCGGCTTCACCTCGCTGTACCGGGAGGGCTTCGAGGTCGTGCTATTCCTGCAGAATTACCGCCTCAAGCTGGGCGGCCCACCGGTGCTGCACGGCGTTTTGCTCGGCCTATTGCTGTCTGGGATCGTCGCCGTACTGACGTTTGTGGCACACCACAAGCTGCCCTACAAGAGGATGCTCGTACTAACCGGCGGGTTACTCGGCCTCGTCCTCCTGGTCATGATCGGCGAACAGGCGCAGGAAATGCAACTCGCGCACTGGATTCCGACCACCGGGATACCCGCGCTCGCCAACGTCATCCCACCCTGGATGGGCCTCTGGTTCGCGATTTTCCCGACCGTCGAGACGCTCGCTGCACAGGCAATTGCAGCCGTTCTGGTACTCGGCTCCTATTTCTTTGTACGCATGCGCGCGCTGCGGCCGATGAGCTTGCCGGTCGCCTGACGGCACTGGATCGTTCTACTCGCTCTGATATTCTCGCTGGCTGCGCTCGCCTGGACTGCCCGCCGCTGGTACCCGAATTGCTAAACAGTGCAGCAGCGGCAGCGGCGGCAGCAGCGGAGAGAATTCTAGAGCGAAGTACCTGTCCACCTCCCGGTGGAGGAAACCACCCGCCGCCGAGACCGACTCCCCAACGGTCGAGTTTCGCTGAACCACCAGATGTTTACGGCTTACCGACGGCCGCCATCGGTGGAACGACGAACAGGAACGCGAGCACGAACAGCGCGTACACCGCCAGTAGTAGCACACCCTCGAACCACGTTGTTTCCCCATCCTGAGCAATGGCGTTGACCGTGAACGCGACGCTCGCAATCGCGATGAGCTCCAGCGGATTCGTGAACACCAGGTTCATCGGGTGTCCAAGGATGTGCGACAGTATGACCAGCAGTGGTGCGACGAGCAGAGCGACCTGAATCGACGACCCAACGGTGACGCCCATCACCAGCGTCATGCGGTCCTTGCGCGCGAAGTAGATAGCGGCGGCGTATTCAGCGGCGTTGCCGATCACCGCGAGCACGATGACGCCGAGGAAGAAGGTGGACAGTCCGAGCGCGGTGGCGGACGGAGTAAGCGCGCCCGATACAAGCTCCGACTCCCATGCTGTCAACGCCGTACCCACCACGAGTACCGCAAGTGACTTCCACATCGGCCATGGTGCGATGCCTGGCTGGGCGCGCTCCGCTTCGGCGTCTTCCTCGTGGCATGCGCTACGGAATACGTCACGATGCGTTACCAGCGTGTACACAACGTTGGCCAGGTACACGAAGATGAGCACTACCGAAACACCGAGACTGAGCTTGTCGTCCAACACCGCGGCGTCAGCGGAGCGGAATATGTCACGCTCGGTATAGTCGAACAACGCCGGCACCATGAGTCCGACGACGCTGATGATGAGCAGGCTCGAGAGCTGTCCGGCACTTGCGCGGTTGAACTTCTGACGGTCACGTCCCCACGAGCCGACGACGATAGCCAGCCCGAGCCCAAGCAGTCCATTGCCGATGATCGAGCCGGTGATCTGCCCTTTCACCACAGCGGTATTGCCTTCCAGCAACATGAAAATCGCGAGGAGCAGCTCGGCCATGTTGCCGAAAGTCACGTTCAGCAGCCCGCCGATAGCGGGGCCAAGCGCCTCAGCCATCTGCTCCGTCGCGCGGCGTATCCATTCAGCGAGCGGGACGATGCCGAGGATGGCGGCCGCAAACACGACCAGTGGCGGAGCGTGGACCAGATAGGCGAGCACGAGCGATGCTGGCACCAGCAGCAGCATCCAATTGAAGATCACGGCACGTAACCTGGGCCACGCAGACTGCGCCCGGGGAGCGCACTGGTCATCCGGCCGCTGTCCACGACGGCGACGCCGTTAACGAATACGTACAGCATACCAGTCGAGAGTTGACGCGGCCGCTCGTACGTGGCGCGATCGATAATTGTCGCCGGATCGAAGACAACGATGTCCGCGTACTTGCCGGGACTGAGGACCCCGCGGTCGTGCAGTCCCACTCGCTGCGCGGCGAGCGACGTCATCTTGCGGACCGCGGCTTCGAGCGTTAGCACCGAGTCCTGGCGCACGTACCGACCCAGTATTTTGGGAAAGGTGCCGAAGGCGCGCGGGTGGCCGCGCCGGACCGGTGCGCCCTCGGAGTCGGGCGATGCAACGCCGGCGTCCTGGCCCACGGCGACCCAGGGCTGCTGCATCACCAGCCTGAGCGCGTCCTCGTTCCAGGAGAAGTACATCGCGCTCGTCGCACCGCGGTCAGCGACCAGTATGTCATACGCGGCGTTGTACGGATCCTCCCCGCGCATCCGGCCGATCTCGTCCAAGCGCTTCCCCTCGTACTGCTTGAGCGAATCGGTCCGCACCTCGTTCACCATGGTGTAGGCGGCCCCGCGTGTACCGGCGGTGTCTCGCTCCCTCGCCGTCCGGAGCTGCGCGCACACGGCGGGGTCGATCAGCCGGGCGAGCATCGAATCGGTGCCCCCGGCCTGGACCCAGGGCGGCAGAATGGCCGAGAGCCCGGTGCCACTCGCGATGTAAGGGTACTGGTCGGCCGTTATGTCGATGCCGGCACGGCGTGCCGAATCGATTAGCGCGACAGCCTGGCGCATCTGCGGTAGCGAGTGTGACTTGAGGTGACGGATCTCGATCCACGTGCCAGCACCGTGACCAATATGGATCGCCTCACGAATCGCATCGAGCAGACCGTCGCCCTCGCTACGAATATGCGACGCGTAGCCGCCTCCACGCGCGGCAGCGTACCGCGTGAGCGCGGTGAGCTCCTCGGTCGAGAAGAACGTCGTTGGCGGGTAGATCAGCCCGGTGCTGAAACCCATCGCACCGTCGCGCATCGCGGAGTCCACGAGTGCCCCCATGGCAGCCAGCTCGGCCGCGCTTGGATGGCGCGACGCATCGCCGATCACCGCGCGGCGCACTGATCCCGCAGCGACGTACGTACCCAGATTGATGGCCGTGCCGGTTGACTCCAGGTGCCGGAAGTAGCCGTCCAGCGAGCGCCATGGCTGTGCTGCGCGCGTCTCGCGCACCGTCGCGACGGTGTTTGGCCAGGCTGACTCGACCTCGCCGGTGATCTCGCTCGTTATCCCCTGCGTGATCTTGGACGGCGCGTGCGGGGTCGTGAGAAGAGCGTACTCCGAATGGCCCAGCATGTCGATGAAGCCCGGCGCGACGACCATATCGTGCACGTCGATCACGCGACGCGCCCGCGCGTCACGCAAGCTGGGCGCTATCACGGCGACGCGGTCGCCGGAGATCGCGATGTCGCCACGATACCAGGGATTGCCCGTGCCGTCCACGATACGCGCGTTGACGAGGAGAACATCGTACGGCCCACCGTACGGCCGCGTCTCCGCCACGGGCCGAAGCATCGGTACGCACCCCGTAACGACTAGGATCGCCGCGAGGGCCACGGAGGAGGGAAACACTGTCTTTCGCATACGCCAAGATACGGCGTTAGCGCCGGTGGAAGCTATTACCTATTCTGCGAGCGTGTCTCGCCCGTTCGAGACTCGATTCCAATTAGCGAGGCGCAGCATCAGCTTCGGCCACGGCCCAATCCTTCGAGTTTTCTCGCCCACCGGCTTTGCGCGGCAGACCTGCTCCGAGCTACCTACGCTTGCCCACTACAGGATCTACTGGATGGGCGCCGTGCTCTTCAGGCGTCGCGAAGCGCGGTCCATCTATCAGACGGACAAGCGCCTCGTCCGGGAGTTGATACCAGTCGGGAGAAAAGTCTGTAAAGCGGCGGAGCAAGTCACCATCTTCCGCAACGAGCGCTACGTCGCAAGACCCATCAGGCCGGCGGCTGCCCACCTCTCCCAAGACCCACGATTTTCCGCTCGCATCGTACACTTCCCGAGTCGGGCGGTCGGCGAGATGTTGCTGCTTCCGGGGCAAGGTCACTGGCATTTCCTCGAAATGTATAGGATTCACTGGAGCGAACAACGGGCCATCCGCGGCGCCATCCCCGGTCCCGTCCGCGGTGTCATCACGGGTGGAACCACGGGGTATTACGGCGTTCCACGTGCTGGCAGCGCTACGTCGACGGCTGACGCACCGCCCAGCGCGGTGCCTATGCATGGCTGGCCTGGAGGAATCGAGCTATCGTGGAGGGCCGTGCGGACCGTCCGACCAATCCTCGACACGAATCGACTGGCTCAGCTTCCGGCCTTCGACTTTCATCCTCACGGTGTATGTCCCCGCGAGAACACGCTTCAACTCCGCCGGTGTCGTTGGTCCGCGCAGCGCCCGCGGGCGCGGCTTGGTGCTCGAGAGATCCCAGGTGACCTCATTGAGACCTGCGTATGCTGACCCGCTCAGCTTACGTATGGTGTCGCCCTGCGCTGTCGTCACGTACACATCCACCGGCCCGGTCAGCGCGTCGCGTAGATAGTACGAGATTGTTGCTGCCGGTGCTGGGTTTCGCG
>JBPCNJ010000203.1:0-3114 GCA_051001375.1 Gemmatimonadaceae bacterium | reverse complement strand
CTCATTTCCCTTGCGCTGCGCTCGGGTATACCAATTCGCGAGCTACACAAACAGCTTCGCGGGATCAGCTCCGATCGTGCCGTTGGGCTCGGCGCGAACAAGGTTCTATCGGTCCCTGACGCGATCGGCATCGCACTGGAAGAGTGGATGCGTGAGAAGCAGGGCGTGCAGCAAGATCTGTTGCCAGCTCCCTCCGCTCCAGCCGCGCCGCAGGCCGCGCGGCCAAACGTGAACATCGAAGCGGCTCCCGTCGCTCAGAGCGGCGGACAACAGGGACAGCAGACGGCTTTCGACGTCTACACCGGGGGGGAACAGTTCATGCAGACGTGCCCGGATTGCGGGTCGCAGTTGGAGCTTGCCGAAGGATGCGCCAAGTGCCACGTGTGCGGTTTTTCGGAGTGTGGTTAGGCTTGGATACGATCGCGTGATGAGACGTGTTCGGAAATGAAGACCCATGTGGCCTATTCCTGAACGTGTTTGCGTAGTCGCTCTCTAAACAAGCTGATTGGGCGGTCCAGTGTGAAATCGCTGGGCCGCCGACGTGTATGTGGTCCCATCCTCAACCTGGTTAGTGCCCGCTTGCGTAGCCACTTGCCGGCGATTGTTGTCTCGCTTATCGCGCTCGGCGTAACCGGGTCGCCGGCCCAAGCACAGCCTGCGGAGATTCCACCGACAGTCGCGGTGTGCCGGGCCGTGCTCGATTCCGCTATGCGCGTCGCGGGGAAGCCCGCAGCGGGGCGGCCGCCCGATCTCTTCGCTGGCTTGCGAGCTGCGCGACCATGCGTGGATCGACTTTCGCTAGACAGCACGCCGCCCGAGCAGCTCGTGTCGCTCGCACTCCTCTATCGGTCAGTGGGAGAAGCCCGTCGTGCGGGGACGGCGATTGACAGGCGCTTGAGCGACTCTCGCCTGACGATGCCTCAACGGATCGAAGCCTTGCGCGTAGCGCTCCAGATCTAAGGGAATACCGACACCAC
The DNA here is from genome assembly GCA_051001375.1 of Gemmatimonadaceae bacterium. Lineage (GTDB taxonomy): Bacteria > Gemmatimonadota > Gemmatimonadetes > Gemmatimonadales > Gemmatimonadaceae > Fen-1247. The sequence continues at coordinate 2,137 of JBPCNJ010000203.1, read as the reverse complement.
GTTCATCAAGACGCGCGTGTTAATGCGTGAGCTGGACGCGCTCGGATCGCGCGCTCTCGCCGAGCGAATCGAAGCGCACTCTCTTCTAGCGCGGGCTGCGAGCGCCGTCGGAAGTGCCGATTCGATCCTTGCGGAAGCCGCCCAAGTGCTCACCGTGGCTGCCGCACCCGCGGTCCGCGATTCTCTCGTCGCGCAACGCACCGAGGCGGTAAACGAGGCGGCGCTGCTGATCGCGGACGTATACGTGAGCCGACGCGAGAGCGTGCACGCCCGGGCCCTGCTCGATTCGATGGAGGCGCGCTTCCCGGATCTTCCCGGCCTTCCCGTGATGCTGCGTGCTGCGAATCGACTGTACTCGATGATCGGATACAGCGCGCCGAGCCTGCGTGCGGATGCGTGGATTGGAGGCGAATCGGACGTGCGCCGTAGCTGGCAAGGAAAGGTGCATGTGCTGGAGTTCACGGCGCACTGGTGCGGACCCTGTCGCCTGAGCTATCCAGTACTGGCCGACATCCAACGCCGCTTCGGACCGCGCGATCTGGGACTGGTGCTCGAAACTCAGACGTACGGCTACTTCGGCAGCGATACAGCGTTGACCGTAGCAGACGAGCTAGAGCGGGATCGTGCCCTCTTCTCGCGCGAGCTTCCTGCCGCGGCTGCGATTGCTGTGGCGTTACCACCCGCTGGCCAGCACGTAGAGTGGCTGGACCCGAACAAGATTGCTTTCGGCGTGAAATCACTACCGGTATTCGCCGTGGTGGATCGCACCGGTACAATACGCGACATCTGGTTCGGTTGGATGGCCAGCAGCGCCGCACGATTGAACGACGACGTCCGCGTGGCGCTCAGCGCCACAGCAGATCACACAAGGTGACGAGTCATACTCCTCCTATCCTTAGGCGTCTCTTTATCGTTGCTATCGCCCTCCGCCACGCGCATGGGGACTAGCAGGCAAGCGCGACCGCGCAAATGCGAGCGCGCAGCGGGGATGCCTTAGATTGTTTACTCCTCCCAACCACTGATCGCGATGACCAATCGTCCGCACTGGATGTCACGCACGTTTCTCGTTCCCGTCGTGCTCGTTGTGTTCGCCGCATTTTGCGCGCAACTCCGTGCTCAGAACTCGGCCCCCGAAACGCACATACTCAAGCCCACTCCGGAGACGGTGGCGTGGGGCTATTACGACGCTGCCGCAAAACCGGTGATGCGTATCAACTCGGGCGACGTGGTCGTGGTGGGAACGCTCATCACGTCCAGCCCGACGCGGCTGGAGGGAGCAGGGGTAGCGCCCGCCGACGTGCAGCAATCACTGCGCGACATCACCAGTAAGGTCACGGACAAGGGGCCGGGAGGGCATATCCTCACCGGTCCCATCTACGTTGTGGGCGCTGACTCGGGCGACGTGCTGGAGGTTCGGATTCAGAAAATCGATCTGGCGATTCCGTACGCGTACAACGCGTTTGGCGCAAAGAGCGGATTCCTGCCGGAGGACTTCGGCTACTCGAAGATGAAGATCATTCCGCTGGACAGGGCGAAGATGGTCGCACACTTCGCGGACGGGATCGACATACCGCTGCACCCGCTCTTCGGAAGCATCGGCGTTGCTCCGCCGGCTTCGAGCGGGCGGATCAACAGTGCGCCGCCAGGCACTCACGCCGGCAATCTGGACAACAAGGAGCTGGTCGCGGGCACCACGCTGTTCATTCCAGTCCACACCGCTGGCGCGCTGCTCGAGATCGGCGATGGGCACGCGGGCCAGGGCAACGGCGAGGTAGACATCACGGCGATGGAGACGTCGCTGACAGGGACATTTCAGATCATCGTGCGCAAGGACATGCACCTCACCTGGCCACGCGGAGAAACACCGACCCACTGGATCGCGATGGGCACTGACAAGGATCTCGTCCAGGCGACCAAGACAGCAGTGCGTCAGGCGGTCGAGTTTCTCACTGGTCGTGGACTATCCAGAGATGAGGCGTACATGCTGACGAGCGTCGCTTGCGATGTGGACGTAACGCAGTTGGTCGATGGCAACGTCGGCGTGCATGTGATGATCCCGAAGACAATCTTTGCCCGCCGCGGCGCCGCGAGCGGCCCGGTTAGCCGCTGATCCTTGCTCCGCTGAAATAGGCCGCTC
>JBPCNJ010000202.1:0-14039 GCA_051001375.1 Gemmatimonadaceae bacterium | reverse complement strand
TGGCGCACGCACCGCGGATACGCGGCCACAATGTTCGTTTTGCGCGTGGTGCGTGCATTTGTGCCCGTTGCGACGTTCTGGGTCGGCAAGCTCATCATCGACGCGGTGCTCGCCGCACGCGGCGGCGCGACGAACCTGAACCAGTTATGGCGCTACGTCGCGCTGGAGCTCGCGATCATCGCCGTTGGCGAGATTCTCGCGCGCGTTTCCGCGCTGGTCGAGAGCCTGCTCAGCGATCTGTTCTCCAATCGCATGAGCGTCAGGCTCATGCAGCACTCCGCCACGCTGGACCTGGCACAGTTTGAGGATCCGGACTTCTACGATCATCTGGAGCGAGCACGGCGCCAGACGGTTGGACGCATCGCGCTGCTCACGCAGTTGCTCGGAATCGCGCAGGATTTTCTCACGCTACTCACCCTCGCGGGCGCACTGGTCGTGAGCAGTCCGTGGCTACTGCTGCTGCTCTTCGTCGCGATTGTGCCGAGCTTCCTCGGCGAGACGCATTACGCATCGCTGGGATATTCGCTGCTCTTCCGCTGGACGCCGGAGCGGCGACAGTTGGACTATCTACGGTACGTGGGCGCCAGCGACGTTACGGCGAAGGAAGTACACATGTTTGGCCTGTCCGGCTGGCTCACCCGCAAGTACAGCGAGCTCGCCGACCGGTTCTACGAAGAGAACAAGCGCCTGTCCATCCGACGGGCCGTGGTCAGCACGTTACTGGCGTTTCTGGGCACGCTGGGCTACTACGGCGCGTACGTCATAATCCTGCTCAGCGCTGTTCGTGGTCAGATTTCTGTCGGGACACTCACGTTCCTCGCGGCTTCGTTCGGACGCGGCCGCGACATGATTCAGAGCATTCTGTTATCGGCGAGCGGAGTGTACGAGCAGGCGTTGTACCTGCGCGACCTGTTCGAATTTTTCGAGATGCGGCCCACGATCGCATCGCAGGAGTCAGCGCCGCCCGTTCCGGATCCGATCCAGCAAGGATTCGTGTTCGACAACGTCGGATTTCGATATCCGGGGGGCGAGCGTTGGGCCGTGCGCGGGCTGGACATGACCCTCGGTCGTGGCGAGCGCATCGCGCTTGTGGGCGAGAACGGCGCCGGGAAGACAACCATTACCAAGCTCCTCGCGCGACTGTACGACCCCACTGAAGGCCGTATTCTGTTGGACGGGCGAGACTTGCGCGAGTACGATCTCGCATCGGTGAGGCAGGCGATCGGGGTGATCTTTCAGGATTTCGTGCGCTACGACATGCGCTTCGATGAGAACATCGGAGTGGGTGAGATCGACGTAGTGTCGGACGAGCTGGACAATGATGAGTCCGAGGTTCCGACGCTAATCCAGAGTGCGGCCGAGCAGTCGCTGGCGAGCTCGCTCCTCCCCCGCTTCAAAGAGGGCTACCGTCAGATGCTCGGACGCCGCTTCGAGAACGGAGTCGATCTGTCGGGTGGCGAATGGCAAAAAGTCGCACTCGCGCGGGCGTATCTACGCGAGGCGCAGGTGCTGATCCTGGATGAGCCGACCGCCGCCCTGGACGCGCGCGCGGAGTACGAGGTTTTCATGCGCTTCTCCGAGCTGGTTGCCGGGCGCATGGCTGTACTGATCTCGCATCGCTTCTCAACGGTGCGCATGGCGGACCGGATCATCGTCCTGCGCGACGGCAAGGTAGAGGAAGCAGGAACGCACGAGGATCTGGTCGCCGGTGATGGACTGTACAACGAGCTCTTCGCGATGCAGGCGGCGGGGTATCGGTAGTAGTCCATATAAGACAGGGGCGGCCCACTTGCGGGCGCCCCTGTCCTATACGAAGATACGGCCCCGGGACTATTTACCCGAACCCGGCATGAACCGCTTGAAGAACGTGGTCCAGCCTCTCTTGCTCCCCAACCACGACTGTTCATTCGCGGTGCGGAGCCGCTGCTCCGTTACGCCGACGGTGCGGGAAACGTGCTCTCTCTTTGACGTTCTCGGGGCTTCCTCGCGCTCGCTCGAATCACCGGCGGGTGCGGCATCGTTGCTGAGGCGCTGTTTAAAGACTCGTCCGTCAGGTTTGTCGCGTTTTGGCATAAGCACCACAGTGTTTGGGCGTCGCCAGGAGCGCCGGGGTGTCGGAAAACCGACGGTGACGCGCGACTGGTGAAGAGACGCGCGCGCGACCTTCTACTGAAGTATACACGCCGTGTACGCCGGTGCGAGAGCAAGCCAAGTCGACGTGGTTCGGCGGCCCACTTCCCGTCGGGCGCCAGCCGGTGCGGGTACCAGAAAGGCGTACGAGGGGATGGCCCTTGTACGCCTTTCTGGTATCCGTGTCAGCTGAGCTTCAGCAACTCACTTGCCGCCCTTCCCACCGCCCTTGCCGCCACCACCTTTGCCGCCACCACCTTTGCCGCCACCACCTTTGCCACCCTTGTTGCCACCTTTGTCCGGCATCGTAGAGTCCTCTCGGTAAGGCCACCGCTTCCCGCGTTCGCGGAGCAGCGAGCGACGTCGGATGTCTAGCGTGTGCAGAATGCGGGCCGCGCCTTCGTGTCGCGGGCAGACTACGCTCCAGGCACAGTCCTGCCGCCCTTCATCACCATCTTCACACGCCGAATCGCGTGGATGTCACGCGTCGGGTCGCCCTCTACCGCAACCAGGTCGGCGTACAGCCCGGGCTTGATCGATCCCAATCGATCGTCGAGGCGTAGGACTCGGGCCGCGGTGTTCGTAGCCGCCTGTAACGCTTGCGTCGGCGTCATGCCGTAGTCTACCAGCATCTCAAGCTCGCGCGCGTTGTCGCCGTGCGAGAAGACGCCGACGTCGCTCCCGTTGATGATGGTAACTCCGGCGGCGAGCGCGGCACGGAAGCTCGCACGCTTGCGTGTGACACCCGCCGGCTCGGGGTCGATCCCTTTTCTCCATCCCCGGTACTGCGCGATTGCATCGCCGGCCGCCAGCGTTGGGCAGAGCGCGACGTGATGTTGCGCCATGAGTCGGAATACCTCCGGTGTCCCGTCGTCGCCGTGCTCGATGGTGGTGACGCCGGCAATCACCGAGCGCCGCATTCCTTCCGGCGTTGTTGAATGTACCGTCACGTCTCTGCCGCTGGAATTCGCGACGTTCACGATCGCCCTAAGCTCGTCCAGCGTAAACGTCGGCTCGGCCTCGCCGTGCGGACCCCAACGATAGTCGGCGTACACCTTGATCCAATCGGCGCCATGCTTGATCTGCTCACGCGTGACACGCATGACGTCGTCGATCCCGCTCGCTTCCTGCGCGCCCTGCGGCGGATCCCAGCGTGCATCCGCACCCTTTGGCCCATAAGCCCCCGTCGCCACGATCGCTCGCGTCACAACCAGCATTCGCGGCCCTGGAATGATCCCGCGCTCTATCGCTTGCTTGAGCCCCACATCGGCATCAGCGGCTCCCTCGGTGCCGAGGTCGCGAATGGTGGTGAAGCCGGCCTCGAGCGTGCGCCGCGCGCTAACGGTCGCACGAGCGATACGGAGCGCGAGCGGCTCCTTGAGAACCTGATCGTCCCATGGCGTCTCGTTATAAGGGTGCAGCAGCAGATGCGAGTGCGCTTCTATCAGACCGGGGAGAAGCGTTGTTCCAGGGAGATCGATCTCTTTGGCGTTCTGTGGAACAGTGACCGATCCACGCGGCCCGACCATGCTGATGCGTTCTCCATGGACAAGCACGACCCAACTGGGATGCAACACGCCCGTCGGCGCGTCGAACACACGGTCGGGGACCAGCAGGGTGTTTGCTGCGGTATCCGGTTGCGCGGTCTGCCCCTGCACCCGCGGTGACATGGCATGCGACAGGACGACCAGGAGTGGCAGGATGGGTATGCGCATCCTAATGATTTAAATAGTGGTCGAACCAGCCGAGTACCTCGTGGTACCACAAGCGCTGATTCGCGGGCTTGAGGATCCAGTGTCCTTCGTCCGGGAAGATGATGAACTTGCTCGGGATGGCCTGGCGCTGCAGCGCCGTAAACAGTGAGATCCCTTCCGAGATCGGAATGCGGTAGTCCAGCTCGCTGTGAACGACCAGCTGCGGCGTCTTGAGATTACCGGCTGACAGATGCGGTGACCACTTGCGGTACTGCGCCGCCATCGCGTTCGGGTCCCAGTACTCGCCTCCAAACTCGTGCTCAGTGAACCAGAGCTCTTCGGTTCCGCCAGCCATCGCCTCCAGATTCCACACGCCGTCATGCGTGAACAGCGCCTTGAAACGCTGGGTGTGGCCCGCGATCCAGTTCACCATGTAGCCGCCGTACGACGCGCCGGCAGCGCCCATATGAGTGCTGTCCATCCACGTATTTCGCGACAGCGCCACGTCCAGCCCCTTCATGATGTCCTCGTACGGCGCGCCGGCCCAATCGTGCGACACTTCGTTCGTAAACTTCTGGCCGTAGCCAGGCGAGCCGTGTGGGTTGACGAACACCACCGCGAATCCCGGCGATGCGAACAGCGACATGTTCCAGCGCGCCCCCCAGTTGTCCAGGAAAGGCGACTGCGGACCACCGTGGATAATGAGCAACACCGGAGACTTCTGACCCGGCTGGTACTGCGGCGGCTTGACGATCATCCCCTGTACGCTGTCGCCCAGAGCACCCTTGTACCAGTAGTCCTCCGCCGGATACAGCTTCAACTGCGCCAGCAGAGCATCATTCTCGTGCGTGAGCTGCCGCTCGGCGGTGGTGCCGCGCGCCGCAATCTTTGCCGTGTGGAGCTCCGCGGGAAAGTTGATCGCGTCGCGTGACCAGACGACCGTCTGTCCATCGCGCGACACTGTCAGGCCGGTGTTGTTGTGATCGCTGATGACGAGTTGCGGTAGCGAGGCCCATCCGGTTCCAGTCCGCGCGATACGGTAAATCTTGTCTCGGCTCGCGTCGGTAGTCTGCACGTAAATGGCGCTTCCATCCGGCGCGTACACGTACGTGTCCGCGTTGCGATCCCACGTCGGGACCACCCGCGTCGACTGGCGCGTGGCGCGGTCGTACGACATCAAACGCCACTCGTCCGACTCGAAGCCGGCCGTCGCCTGTGACTGGTACAAAATCGAGCGCCCGTCCGGCGAATACACCGGGTTCTCGTCGGCTCCTTTACTCGCGGCTGTAATTGCGGTGGGTACGCCGCCGCCAACTGGAACGGTGTACAGGTTGATATCGGTGCTCCACGCGTTCGCCGGCCCCTGATCCTTGGCGCTGTACGCGAGCTCCCGGCCGTCGGGCGAGAACGCGTACCCTTCGCTCCCGCCGAACGGGCCAGGTGGAACATCGTACGGCACATCCTTTGTCACGTCGAGAACGCCGCTCCCATCGGTCCCGACCACAAACAGGTGCGACCGCGTTCCGTCATCGTACGCCGTCCAGTGACGGAAGAGCAGATGATTGTAGACCATTCCGCTGGACACGGAGTCCGGATGCACCGGCTGGCACTCCGCCGTAGAACAGTGCGGCCGCACGCTGGAAGTGAACGCGATGCGGTCACCCTTTGGCGACCAGACCGGCCCTGATGCACCGCCCGCGAGTGCCGTGAGCTGCTTGGCACTGACGCCAGCGGCATCGACGATCCAGAGCTGCCCACCAGCGATGTACGCGACCTTCGTCCCGTCCGGCGACCAGCGAGCTTCGCCCACGTTTGTGCCGGCCGACGGGAACTGTGTCGGCGTTCCACCGGTGATCGGGATGACAAAGGTCGCGCTGGTGCGCTTGTTCGCGGCCACGTTCGTCGTGCGCACGGAATACAGAACGCGTCTACCGTCAGGCGATATTTGCGGATCGCTCACGTTGCGCACGGCCGCAAAGTCCTCAAAGGTCATCGCGCGCCGTGTCTGCGCCGCGACCGGAGTGATGGGGACGAGCGCTCCGACGCACACCATGGCGACGGCAGAAGTCAAACACACGTGCTTGGTCATCATCGATTAGTGGCAGATTTGGTGGAAGTTGAAGAGACCGGCGGATACAGTGCGTTGAATAGAAACTTGAACGTTCCATGCGACTGGCTCCGGAGGTTCATCTCCGGACCGTACAGATACAGCATTCCCTCTCCAACCGGCGCACTCACGATCGCAGCGGTGCCATCGAGATAACGCTGGCCCCAGGCCCACCCACTGCGCAACGGCCCCGGCGAGTCGAACCACGCGACACGTACAATACCAGCCGCATGTGCCGACGGCGCCAGTCGAAATACCGGACTGTTATCGAACAACACGTCCGCTCGCGCCGGCATTCCCTGCGCAATCGACGCCGACGTGTCGACACGAACCGATAGGACCGAGCCCGGAATGTAGTACACGGTCCGGTCGAGTTTGCGTCCGGCGGAGTCTGTCGGCGCTTCGGTAATGGGAAGACCGAGCTGCTCCGCTACGTGCGTCGCTGTTCCGCTCGCCAGCACAACGCCGCCGCGCTCGAGGAAGGCACGAATGGCGGGCAGCGTGCGGGCCGGCGTCATGCTGCCCAGATGACTCTTCCACTCCGCTGGAATATCGTCCGGTGGTGCACCGCCGCCTCGGCGCCGCTCCTGCGCGGCACCGATCGTCGCGCCGTTGGGGAGTACGATCACGTCGTATCTGGACCGAAGATCACTCCCGTCCAACTGCGCGGCGTACACCACGTCGTATGGGAATTCAAATTGGTCGAACAGAAATCGCGTCCAGCCGGATTCAATGGAGCCACCGTACTCGTCCCACAATGCGATGCGGATCGGATGCAGCTTGGCAAGACGTGTTGGCCGTGTGCGAGCCGCCGTCACATTCACGCCCTTGTCCGTCGCGAACGTCGCCAGAATCGCGCGAGAGCGATCGCTTGCCGGCGCAAAGAAATCACCGTCGCTCCCGCGATCGACTTCCTCTCCAGCCTTCAGCAGCCTGTTCGCCGCGACAAATGCATCGTTCTGCGTGCCGCTCCAGGTGTACATCCCACCCGCAGGAACCCGAGCGGCGATGCTTCCCACCGGTCGAGCGAAACCCGTAAGCGGCTCCAGCGGCGCGGAGAATGGCTCGAGAATGCGGTCGAACTTTATGCCCATCTGGTACGCCAGCGTCCACCCGGCGTTGTCATACGGCGGAATCGGCGGGCCCCCTGGATACACAAAATCGTTCGGATGGTCCTGCGGCTCGAACATGTCCAGAATGTGCGGCCGGAATGCCTGCGCGCTGCGCACGACGTAAGAGCCCGCTGGATAGCTCTTCCCCGCGACCGTGAACTTCTGCGTCGCCCGCTGGATTCCAATGCCCGTCTTCACCAACGCATTGATGAACTTTGCCGCGGTCGCAAAGTCGGGCTGATCTGCGGGAATGATATAGCTGCGTGCGTCGCGCGCGGCGGGGTCGTGCAACGCCGCGATCGCGGACTCGGCCGTCAACTCGGTCTTGTGAGCACGTGCCGAATCAGCGGCGGCACGGACCTCGTTCACGCGCGTCGGCGTGATCGTCCAGGTGTCCCGGTCGCCACGCTCGATGGAGTTCTTTCCCATTCTGTATATGTTGAACAGGAACTGCTCCCGCTGTCGCGACGCCAGATCCAGCACCGCGCGGTTGGCTGTTATCGAGTACGCGAGCGACTGGGCGAAGTGCCACACCCCGGGCATCACCGGATCTGGCAGCGAGCCGCTCGGGAGCATCCGATCCGGCACAACGGGGATCGTCATCGGCGTCGGGTTGCCGATCGTCTCGGTCAGTATCCCAATAATGTTGTGGAAATACACCGTGGTGCGCAGACCGCCGTTCCACCAGGTAGAGAACGTCGATCCCTGCCGGAACGTGACGCCCGGCTTCCCTTCCTGGACAAAGCGGGTGTTCATCGCGCCACCGACCCAGTCCAACTCCACTGGAATGAGTGGATCGTAGTTGTAGTTAAAGGGGTCGCGGTACGGCGGCGCGGCCATCACTGTTCCTGCCGGTCCGGCCTGATGGTGGTTGTACATGATTTGCGGATACCACGCGCGGAACATGATCGAGTCCATCGCCTGCGTTTCCGGCTGCGACGCCATGTACGAATCACGGTTGTCATCGTGCCCAACGTACTTGTTGTACAACCGCGGCAGCCAATCCAGCGTTCGTGTGGACGAATCGGCGCGGCGCATGTACCAGTTGCCCACGATCTCGATCCCGTCGGGGTTCGCCGGCACCGCCAGGATTATGCACTCCTTGAGAATGCGCTCGGTCTCCGGATCGGTCTGGCTCACCAAGTCGTACACAGTCTGACCCAACTGCGTCACGCCTAGTGATTCGGTGGAGTGCAGCCCGCCATCGATCCAGACGACAACGCGTCCCTCGGTCGCGAGCTTCCGAGCAGCGTCGTCCGTGAGTCCGTCCGCGTGCGCTAGTTGTGTCGAGATGGACTGGTACCGGTCCAGCCGCTTCAGATTTTCGGGCGATGAGATGATCGCCATCACCATCGCGCGCCCTTCGCTCGTAGTGCCAATGCGGACGAGCTTCATCCGATCACTCTGCGCCGCGAGCTTGTTCCAGTAGCCGAGCAGTTGGGTGTAGTTCGGAAGCCAGTAGTCCTCGCCGAAGTTGTGGCCGAACTGCTGTTGCGGAGAGGTCACGCGTTGCTGCGCGTCGGACGGGGACGCAATCGCGAGAGACAGCGCGGCGAGCGCGGCGGTCAGCCCGGGGAGGCGAATCTGCATACGACAAAGCTGGCACGCTGAGCGCGTTTTCACGAGAGCGGAGAGCCGGCGCATAGCTTCCCACCCTGGCGAATCCGTCGATGGCGCCGTCACAAGTTCCAAGCTGGGTTATGCGCAGAGCAGCAATACATTGCTCGGCACGTAGCTGCTGAGATCTGGCCCCAACGGGTGTAACACGAGGATGGTCTTCACGAAGGACCACCAAGATTATAGTTGGCGGGGCAGTACCGGCGGGGCTCCGGTGTCGGGATATCTCGTCAAGCCTGGTAGCCGGCTGCGTGTCTGATCGCCGGTGCCTCCCCGCTACGTGCGCGGATGTGGCCGCGCTATTGGGATACTCGCTTCTTTCCGCGCCCTACTCCGCCGCCGCGAGCATCTGCGCCGTGGTCTTGTTCGCCGCGCGCATCACCTTGTCGGGATAGCTGTGGCAGTCGGGCGTGTTGCTGCCGTGTACGCAGCCGTTGTACTTGAGCAGCGCGACACGGGTGCTGGGAGAACTCTTCATGTTGTCGGCGAGAATGCTGGCGCCATGACAGATGTTCGCCTCGATCGAGAGCAGGTTGCGGGAGCCGCACCCCCACTTGCCGGCATGGCCTGGCATTACCTGCATCAGGCCGCGCGCGCCTACGCTGCTGCGGGCCGTGGTGTCGAGCGTTGCGTCCTCGGTGAGGAGCACGCCGACGAGGAGTGCGGGATCAAGGTTGCGGCGAGCGCCTTCGTCAACGATGGCGCCGGCGATCCGGTTGGCGGCTTCCGGGTCCTTGGTGTACTGCTTGAGGACAGCTGCGACGCGCAATGCCTGCTGCGCAAACGACGGTGCTTCAACAATAGCGGCGGGCAACGTCACACCAGCGATCGGCTGCCGAAACGCCGGATGCTCCTGCTGCATGGTAAATACGGTGCCGCAGACCAGAAGTAGCGCGGCGGCAACGAAATGACCCATATCCCTCAAAGCGACTTTCCACCACGGAGCCACCTTAGATGCCACGGGAGATGCCACGGGTGACTCAACCCTGCGATCCGTCGAATTCTCCAACTAGCCTCCTTTATTTGATGGGAACGAGCACTCTTCCCTTCGAGTCCTTAAACGCGCGCCCTAACCGATCGGCGAAGCGTTCCAACGCCTCTACATCCTTTTCCTTCACCGCAAACTCTGCGGCTGTCGTTGGAACCCTGTAAGTCGCCGCCGCTGGGGCGGGCGCTGGCCGAAGTTGCTTACGTCCCTTCATCAATACCGCACCGCGCGATTGCGCGAACTGCCACATGCGACGGCCAATCTGCGAGTTCGTTAGCGGGCAATCCGGGTAGCGTTCGTGGATGCGCCGGATGAACTGGTCGTTAGTAACGACCCGACGTCCGTCCGGCGATGACATCGTTTGTGAACTGCCTGTACCGCCTTCTGTACCGCTGCCGCCCGTCCCGGTCGGGCTTGAAGCTCCCGATTCCCCACCCTCACTCCGTTGCTGCCCTTCCTGATTTTCCTGTCCGTCGGGGATCTCCAGAGAGATCTTTACTGTTGCACCCAGCACCTCCGCTACCTGACGCAACAGATCAAGCGAGACGTTGTAGCGCTCGTCGTGCTCGATGTTGCGGATGGTAGACGGCGAAAGCGACAGCTGGGCGGCCACATCATCCCGGCGCAGGCCGCGTAATTTCCGCAGTCGCTCCAGGTCCCTGCCGATCCAACCGGCCATATCTATTTTGTCAGTGCGGTTACCTATATACGTATCAAGCTACCCCCGTTGATGGACCACGTCAAGTCAAGAGCACGGAACGGCCCTTGCGCCTCGCACCCGACATGAAGGATCTGATATGAAGGAGACCGAGGGCCTGTTCCGAGCCGCCCGTTTCGTCAAGCGAACCGTGATCGGGATCGCCATCATGGCGCTCGCCGTTGTCGTGCTTGGATACCTGTTCCTCGTGCGCCAGGTAGATCGCAAGGCGGCCTGGGCGGACGCGGCCAGGGAATTGGAGGGGAACATCCTTCACTTCGGTGAGCCGGCTGAGCGCGTCGCACGGGTGTACCGGCGGCGAGGCTCCAATTATTTCCGCGAGGCTAACGGGCTCCTGGTCGCGACGCCTGAGCGGCTCGTCTTTGTGGGGATCGAGCCGCGCGACAAGCTGGCGGGAGAGGACGCTCCAGCGTCCATTACCACGGCAGAGCTTCCCAACGACACACTCCTGGACGTAGTGCCGGGCCGAGTGTACGGGATAACCGCGCGGGGAATAGTTCTCGAGCGGGAGGGCAGATCTGAGAAGTTCGCAGCCGCGCCGGGCTTTGAATCAGAGCTTGATTCGCTCGCCAGATACGTCGAGCGAAGCCACGCCGCCGAGCGTCGGCTTTCGGCTGAAAACCATGCGCTACATTCAGCCGTCGCGCAGTTGGAAAAGCGGCCGCTACGGTATCAGATTGTGCGCGGCGATGCCCTATCGACCATCGCCGCTCGCTTTGGCGCCACGCCGGCGCAGATCCGGGAGTGGAACAGGATGACCAGCGACAAGGTGCGGGTCCGCGACACGCTGACGGTCAAACCTGCCGGCTGACGGCGCGCGCCCGAGCAGCTCTCCGTAGCTCCTGAAACCAGCCCGATGCAGCAGGAGCCAGCCAATCGCCGCCCCGGAGCACTGGATGAGGATATGCGTCACGTCCATGAATCGCTCAGCGACGACAATCTTCCCCACCTCCAGCAGAACCGACAGATACAACGCCGGAAACAGCCCTCGCAGCGCTCCCCTGTGCCGCAGCGGCCAGACGGTCAGAAGCGCCCCGATCGGGAGGAAGAGTACGAACTGCGCGATCACGTCTGTAACGCTGAACAGGTCCATGCGAGACGCCAGTGCTCGGAGCGGGACGAGGTGTTCCACCGAGAACTGCGCCGCCATGGCCTGCGCGTTCAGCTCTATCCGAAATGGCCGCCAGCTCCAGACCATGATCACGAGGGTGTAGCCGGCCGCGAGCAGCCTGGGCCGGCCGTGATCATCCAGCCGCGTCGAGTACGTGTTGAGTAGCAGCGCCCCAGCCAGAGCGCCGCCCGTGATCGCTGCAGCGTGAACTGCGACTCCCGCTGGCACTATGGGAACCAGCGCAATACCGTGCGCCAGCTCGAGCACCGCAACCATCACCGCGCCGACCACGGCAACTGTCGGCCACGCCACCCCGAAGGGAATGCCCGCCTCTGCCGCGGCGGCCACTGCGAAAACACCCAGCGGGAAAAAGATTAGGATGTCGGTGAAGGGCAGATTTGCCGTCCAGTGCGGTTTGACCGCGGCCCACGCCTCTACCATGCGCTGCTTCGCGTCCGCGCCCAGATTTGGCAACAGGTTCTGCCGCAGCAGCGGGAAGAACGTCTCCATCGCGATCGCCGAGCCATAACTCAGCGCGAAAACCGAGGCTGGAAGGCCGACGTACGATGGCTTGCCCAGCTTGGATTTGACAGCGTCGAACGCGACCAGCGTTCCGAGCGCCCCGGCCAGCGTACCGAGCGTGTCCGTGGTGACGTCGAGGACACTGGCTCTGCGCACCGGAGAGAAGAGCTGCAGCACTTCCACACCGAAGCTGAGCACCAGCCCCAGCGCCGTAACGCGGGCGATCACCCGCAGCGGTCGCGTGGTGTGCGTCGTGGCGAGCCATACCGCGCCCAGCCCGGCGAAGAGAACGAGATTTCGGGCGCCGTCCACCACGTCGTTCATGTGGACCGAAAGATCCAGCGCACGGTGCAGCCGCATCGCGACATCGGCCATGTTCGGCTCGAAGTGCAGATTGGTGAGCGTAGCGACCAGGATGATGAGCAGGTAGCCGGCTCGCGCCGCGTTGGCGCGGGTGCTCGTTACGGAGTTCGGTAGCATACGGTGGCTGGCATACGGTGGCGAACGCTCGCGTGCGGCGCCGTTGGGCACAAGGGCGTGCCGCGCAAATTCGCGATCTGCGCTCGAGGTGGCCTTCCGAACTGTCGGTTCGCGCCTGTGCCGTCGTACATTGGTGCATGCGTATTGCTGTTTTGGGCGCCGGCGGCGTTGGCGGATATTTCGGGGCAGTGCTCGCGCGCGGCGGCCACGACGTGGTGTTGTACGCGCGCGGCGAGCACCGCGACGCGATTAACCGGAGCGGCCTCACGATCCGCACCGGAGACGACAGCTTCACCGTCCATGTTCGGGCGACATCGGATTCCGCCGAGCTCGCCGGGACGGAGTTGGCCATCGTGGCGGTGAAGAGCTACTCCCTGCCCCAAATTGCGCCGGTCGCAGCCGACCTTGCGGTGGGCGGCGCACTGGTGCTTCCGCTGCTCAATGGAGTGGATGCCGCCGAACTTCTGGCCAAGTTTGGCGTCGATCCAGGACAGGTGGTTGGCGGCCTTACCATGGTCAGCGCGGCCAGGATCGCACCGGGGGTTATTCAGCGCGCGCCGTGGGCCGAGCGCATTGTACTGGGCGAGCTGGACGGGACAGTGTCGCAGCGCGCGGCGCGAGTGGCTGACGCGTTTCGCGCGGCCGGCATCGACTCGGTCGCAAGCGACGACATCGTGGTGGATTTGTGGCGCAAGTTCAACATGCTCTGCGCCATGGCCGCGGCGTGTGGATTGGCCCGCTCGGACGTGGGGACAATCCGCGAAGCGGAGTTAGGCCACACACTGATCCAGCGCGCCATCGACGAGATCGCCGCCGTGGGGCGCGCCAGAGGTGTCGCGATCCCGGACGGCCAGGAAGCGGAAGCGATGCGGCGGATCGAAGCACTCCCCGGCTCCATGAAGCCGAGCTTTCTCCTGGACCTGGAGCGCGGCGGGCAGACCGAGCTGGACGTGCTTAGTGCAGCGGTGTCTCGTATGGGGCGCGAGGCCGGAGTTCAGACGCCGGTTCATGACACCGCGACCGCCGCCCTCAGTTTCCGCCCGTGAAAACGAGGCGCATCGTCATCGCGGTCTGATTGGCAAGCAAGGCCAGATGTACGTGAGCACAAACAGGCGGCAACGCTCGTCGCGTGTTTGTGCTCACGTTTCGTCCCTGCCGGCCAGTCTGTCAGGCCAGTCTGTTCAAACCAGTTGATCAGTCCAGCGCTACGCCGTTTGTGGGAGCCTTGGCGCCAACATCGATGCGGAATTTGATCGGCACCGTGCGTCCGTCCAGCAGCGGCGTGAACTCGCTCTGGTTTATGCTGTGAAAACCTCTTCCCGTTGAGCCAAGGAAGACGTCGACGTGCCCGTATGCTGCCTTGGTCGCGTTGTCGACCACGCTGACGCGGTAATACTGATCGGCCGGAAATCCGACGGCGTCGGTTCGCCAGTTATACTGATAGTGATTGCCGTTCACATCCACCGTTGGCGCTGACACAACTATCGGCGCTCCAATGCACGACTCGGCCGGTTGCGCGCCGAGTGAGCAAACGGTGACGCTGACTGCGCGATTCGGGTC
>JBPCNJ010000201.1:0-8235 GCA_051001375.1 Gemmatimonadaceae bacterium | reverse complement strand
TCGCGAGTGGCCGTGCCGACGTGCGCGTCGTGCATGGCTTCCTCGAAGATGCGGTGGTAGAGGTCGCTGAGATCGCGCCCGATTTCATTGCGGTTAGCAGCTTGCTGCACGAAGTGCCCGACGCGCGCGCACTTTTGCGCGGTATCCACGCGGTCGCGCACGCGGACACCGTCGCGCATTTCAACGTGCCCAACGTGCGCTCGTTCCACCGGCTGCTGGCGCTCGAGATGGCGCTGATTGAGGACGTGTTCGAACCCTCGGAGATGGAACTGCGCTTCCAGCGGCAACGGCGCTTCGACGGCTACTCCCTCGCGGCCTTGGTCGAGTCAGAGGGCTTTCGAGTGGTGAATTCTGGCAGCTACTTCGTAAAGCCATTCACCCATTCCCAGATGCAGGCGATGCTGGACGGTGGCATCATCGACGATCGCGTGCTCCGTGGGCTCGAGGGCATGGTGCAGCACCTGCCCGGGATGGGCTGCGAGATCTTCGTGGACGCCGTCCCCCGATGACTACACCGCATTCCGAAGAGGTCCTACAGTTGCCGCGCATTGGCGATGAGCGCGGCAACCTGTCGTTTGTCGAAGGTGGCCGACACGTCCCATTCGCGGTGCAGCGAGTCTACTGGATCTACGACGTACCGGGTGGTGAGATGCGCGGCGGAAACGCTCACCGGGCGTTCGATGAGTTCCTGATTGCCCTCTCGGGCAGCTTCGATGTGCATTTGGAAAACGGAGCGCGCTCCTGGACGGTGTCGCTAAACCGGTCTTACTACGGCGTGCTGGTGCCACGCATGACCTGGCGCCGACTGGACAACTTTTCCACCAACGCCGTGTGCCTGGTGCTCGCCTCGGCTCACTTCGACGAGGCGCAATACATCCGCGACCACGACGTATTCAGGGGCGAGGCACGCGCGCAGCGGGCCGGAGAGCTGAACCGGCCCTCATGAGCGGCATCGACGAGTGCACCGTGCTGCCGCTCCGCCGCATTCCTCGGCGTGAGGGGCAGATCACGCCCGTGGAGGGTGGCCGGGACATCCCGTTCGAGGTGGCGCGGGTTTATTATCTGTACGACGTTCCCGGCGGCGAGACCCGCGGTGGGCACGCGCACAGGGAGTTGCAGCAGCTCGTCGTGTCGGTGATGGGAAGCTTTGACGTTCTGCTCGACGATGGTGAGCGCAAGAAGGTGGTGACGCTGAATCGGGCTTACAACGGGCTGTACATCCCGCGGCTGGTCTGGCGTGACCTTCTGAACTTCTCCTCAGGCTCTGTGTGCCTGGTGCTCGCATCACTTGCGTACGACGAGGCTGAGTACATCCGCAACTACGACGAGTTTCTCCGCCACAAGCAGGCGGACCGCTGAGTATGAACGTTCCATTTCTGGATCTGAAGGCGCCGTACGACGAACTACGCGCGGCCATCGATGACGCAGTGCAGCGGGTGGTCAGGAGCGGCTGGTATATCCAGGGCGAAGAAGTACGCGCGTTCGAGCAAGAGTTCGCGCGGTATTGCGGTTCCGCGTACTGCGTGGGCGTGAGCAACGGTCTGGACGCGCTGCATCTCGTTCTACGCGCGTGGGACATCGGCCCCGGGGACGAAGTGATCGTGCCATCGCACACGTTCATCGCGACGTGGCTCGCCGTGACGTACGTCGGAGCGACGCCCGTGCCGGTCGAGATCGATGCTTCTACGTACAATCTGGACCCTGCGCGCGTTGCAAGTGCCATAACGGCGCGCACCAGAGCGATCATTCCGGTGCATCTGTACGGACTCCCCGCAGACATGGATCCAATCATGAATATCGCGGCGCGGCACGGTCTCAAGGTGCTCGAGGATGCTGCGCAGGCTCACGGTGCGCGATACCGCGGCCGGGCGGCCGGATCGCTCGGCCATGCCGCTGCGTTTAGCTTTTACCCCGGCAAGAACCTTGGCGCTATGGGCGACGGCGGTGCGGTCGTTACTGATGATGCTGATCTGGCGCAACGGGTGCGTTCGCTTGCCAACTACGGCTCCGAGCGGAAATACGAGCACGTTGAGAAGGGCGTGAACGCCCGGCTGGACGAGATGCAGGCCGCAGTGCTTCGAGCCAAGCTTCCGTTCTTGGACGAGTGGAACGACCGCCGCCGCGGCATCGCAGCGCGCTATCAGCGCGAGCTCGCCGATGGGCCGCTCGGATTGCCCCACGTACCCGACTATGCCGAGCCGTCTTGGCATCTATTTGTCATACGGTCCGACGACCGAGATGGACTACAACAGCGGCTCGCGGGCGATCATGTGCACACGCTGATTCACTACCCAACGCCGCCGCACAGACAACCGGCGTACGCTGACACCGGCCTGCAGCAATGCGATTTTCCAATAGCCGATACAGCAGCGCGGGAGGTGCTGAGCCTGCCCATCGGGCCGCACATGCGCGCAGATCAGCTAGACCACGTGATACGGCAGTTAGGCGATGCGTAGGCTCTGGTTCCAGATTGCACACACGAGCGGCGCAACGATCGTTTCCATCGCGGCGTCCATAATCAGCATGACCATTACGGCGCGCTTGCTAGGGCCGACCGGACGCGGCGTGTTTGTGGCGGCGACGAGCTGGGTCGGTCTCTTCGCCACACTCGGAACGCTGAGCCTCGGCCAGGTCGTTGTGCACCAGGTTGCAGGCCGCCCGCACGAGGATTGGCTGGAGGAAATAACGGGGACTGCACTCGCAATCACGGTCGGCGTCACGCTGTGTGGTTGGCTGCTCGTCGCTGTGCTGTACCACGCTACTGGTGGCGAGCTCTTCGGGCACCTGCCGCCGATGCTGCTGGCGCTTGCGTTTCTGTCGCTGCCACTCGCTCTGTGGGCCGATACGGCCCGGTACGTCGTCACGGCGTTGGACGCGATTCGCGTCGCCAATTGGGCTCAGATTGTGAGCGCCGCGACGGCTGTGATCGGGATAGTCATGCTCGTGGGCGTCTTGCGCTCGGGCGTGCGAGGAGCCGTCATTGCAGCCGTGCTTGCGAACGTCGCGTCTGCAGGGGTGATGCTCGTTTACGTGTTGCGTCGGGTTGGCCGAATGCAGCCGCAGCTGGTCCTGGCGCGCCGGCTGCTGCGTGGAAGTGCGCAGCTCCACCTGACGGCGGTGGGAAATTACCTGTATACGCAGGCCAGCGTGCTGGTGCTCAACTACTACCGGCCGCCGGCCGAAACGGGCTATTACCAGCTCGCGGCGCAGCTGTTCGGATTTGCGCTCATAGTTTCAACGGCGGTGAGCACCGTATCGTTCGGCCTGGTCGCGAAGAAGGGGCCCAACGGGGCGTGGCCGGAACAGCGACTCCTGATCGCGCAATCGATGGGCTTCGCCTGTATCATCGGCGTATCGGCCTATGTGCTGGCGCCCATAGCGATCAGGCTTGTCGCCGGTGAGCGATTCCTACCGGCGGTGCCGCTGTTCCGAATAATTCTTCCCGCGCTCTTCGGTGCGACATTCTCGACCGTGACGGCCAGCCAGTGGATTGGTCGCGGCCTCTTCGTTCAGGCGGCGGTACTGACGATCATCATCGGCGCGCTCAGCATCACGCTCGACCTCATCCTGGTGCCCCGGTATGGAATGCGCGGCGCGGTGGTGAGCACGCTGGTGACGTATGGAATATCCGTGGTGGGGAATGGCACGATGGCTTTGTGGGTACAGCGGCAGTGGAAGAAAGCGCAGGTGGTGCTCGCGTGAAGAGGCCGCTCGTGTCCGCAATCATGCCGGCCTACAATCAGGTTGACTTTGTGGGCGAGGCGATCCGCAGCGCCGTCGACCAGGACTACGCGAACCTGCAGGTGATCGTGAGCGATGACGGATCGACCGACGGAACCGTCGACATAATCCTGGACTGGGCGAGACGGTATCCTGACCGCGTGATCCCGATCGTGCGCGAGGGTCACCTTGGTGTCACGGATAATTGCAACCGTGCTCTGGATCGCTGCCGAGGCGAGTTGCGCGCGTTCCACGCGGGGGATGACCTCTGGCTCCCGGGCAAAGTTAGCATCCAGGTCGCATGGTTTGAGGAGGACTCGCGGCGCGTGCTCTGCGGACATGACGTGGAGGTTTTCGATTCGGAAACCGGACAGCCGATGTTCCGGTGGAGCGAACATCAGGATCCTCCCTCCGGCGATGATGCGCGCTTGTTTGTTCGCCAGGGCAATCCGTGGCATCCGCTGGGCAACATGGCACGTGCTGACGTGATCCCCGCCAGCGGCTACGACGGGCGCATCCCCCTGGCGAGCGATTGGAAGTTTTTCATCGACTGCGTGGCGCGGGGTGGCGCGTTCGGGCACGTGCCCGGGGTGTATGCGCGATACCGGAGTTGGAAGGGCAATGTCTCACGCCGGCGTGAACAGATGTGGGCCGACCTGTTCAGCACACTTGATCTCGTCGCGGTGGAGTACCCGTGGCTCGCGGACGCGTGCCTGGAGTACCGCTCGTCTGCCCTACACGCGCACGGAGTCGAACTCGTTTCGGGCGGCTCCCTGAGCGAGGCACGGGCCCGCTTCGTCGGTTCGGCGGTGCTGCGCCCGTGGACGCGCCGCGGCATCGCCTGGCTGGCGATTGCCGCGCTACCGACGCCGATAGCTGACCGCGCGCTGGCGATTTGGTGGCGCCAGTACGGCCAGGGTAAGTGACCGACAAGTAAGCGACAAGTGACCGATACCGCGTTGCGCCTCTCGATTGCGCTCTGTACCTACAACGGCGAGCGCTTCCTGCTTGAGCAGTTGGAAACATTCGCGACACAGACGCGCAGGCCGGACGAGGTGATCATCTGTGATGATCGCTCGACCGATGCGACTGTCGACATCGCGCGCGACTTCGCGGCGCGTGCGCCGTTCCCGGTACGCGTGCTCGTCAACGAGCATAATCTCGGGTCTACGAAGAACTTCGAGCGCGCAATCGCGCAGTGTACCGGTGACCTGATTGCGCTGTCAGATCAGGACGACGTCTGGCACTGCGAGAAGCTGGCGCACTCGGAGCAGGCGCTGCTTGCAGCGCCCGGGGCAGACATCGTGTTTTCCGACGCCTACGTCGTCGATGATGCACTTCGGCCGCTCGGTCCCACGCTCTGGGACACACTTCTCTTTGGGCCCGATCTGCGCAGCCGCTTTCACGGCGGTGACGCGTTCGGAGTTCTCTTCAACAAGACCGTTGTCACGGGCGCTACGATGGTGTTCCGCAGCCGAGTGCGTGACTTCGTGCTTCCCATTCCAGCGACAATAGTGCACGACAACTGGATCTCGCTGCTGGTGTCCGCGGTCTCTGACATCGTCCTTCTGGACGAGCCGTTGATGTACTATCGGCAGCACGAGGCGAACCAGATCGGCGCGCAGCGAATGTCCCTCGCCTGGCACTGGCGCCGGCATAGGTATTTGCGGACCGGCGGACGCGCGGCTACAGGACGTTGGTGCGACGAGGCCGCGCGACGGCTTGAATCTGTCTCGGACCGACTGCGACATCCGGAAGCAGTCGAGCTGTTGCGGGACATGGCGGCGCACGGTCAGATCCGTTCCCATCTCCCCGCCAATCGTTTTCTCCGGCTGGCGCCCGTGCTCACCGAGCTCCGGACTGGGCGGTACAAGCGCTATTCGACGGGGCTTGTCAGCGTCGTTATGGACATGCTGGTGTGACGTCTCGGCTCGCGTCCGCTGCGCGGTAGCTCAACGACACCCGGACTGGTCGCAAGAACTCGTCCCGAGACCAGCGCGACAAGCACCATTGACATTCCGATCGGGTTTGTAAGAAACGGATTGGTCGCCGATTCTAGGAAGACGAAGAGAGCTCCGAGAAAAAATGGGAGTGCATCCTGTCCGCGGCCGCGGCTAATCGCCGCGCGAAAGTCGCGCGTCAACAACACCAGAACCGTGAGCCAGAAAACGAGTCCAGGGATCCCCTGCTTGTAAAAGATCTCAAAGTATGACTCTTCGATGCGCGGACGGTCTCCAATCAGCGCACCGAAGCCACGACCGACGACTACTGTGACCGGCGTCGTTTCGCGCGCAATAGTTCCGATATCACTCAGGCGCATCGAATCCGCGGTCTCGCGATCGGCGAGCGAGTGTTGGAAGACTGGCCACGCGGCCAGTGAAAGGCATAGAAGCGCGCCCACTGCAGCGGCCCCGCTGAGCAGATCCCTCCGGCGCACGAGCAGCGCCAGGCCGGCAATCGAAATCGCACTCAGAAGCAGACCGCGCGTGAACGTGAACACGATAGCGACGAGAAGCGCCACAGCCATCATGCGGTCACGCAGTCTTGGCTGAAACACAAAAAAGAGAAAGCCGACGCCGAGGTACAAAAACCCCTTGTAGAAGAAGCCGGTCTGTCCACGAAAAAAGAATTCATCGCTGCGGCTGGCCACGGCGTAGAGGATGCCGAATGGCAGGATCCCCGCGTACATGAGCCCGATTACACCGAGGTACACTACTGCCAGAATGGACGCGCCGACGCGTATTACCGAAGCCACGCTGCGAACGCGGTCCACGCTGTCGATCGCGGCCGCAAAGAAAAAAAGATTGAGAAAAAAGAGCAGCGGCTTGACGTCTTCGGCTATCTCCGCCCGCTCCGCGCCAGTGACGGCACCCATGAGGCTGCCCAGCAGCACCAGCGCGATGAAGCCGAGCGTCAGCTTGGCGTACTCGCCGTCGAAGGATCCTCTGAGAAGTGACTGGACGAGCACGAGACCGAGACCCGCCGCATACAGCGCCATCCGCAGCGTGAGCGGTCCGAACTGCAGGATGCGTCCGCTGCCCAGCAATACGAGATCCAACAGCGATACGTAAAGCATGGCGCCCATCAGCGCGCGCCCGGTCAATCGTGCAGGCAAGTCAGCCCGCGTCGTCACGCGTCATTACGGAGAGCGCGGTCCACATGAAAGCGGCATGCCGGTACCTGTACGCAAGCAGTAGCGCGCGGGCGGACACCAGCGCGAGCGACTCGACCCGTTCAGTCGTGGTGCGCGAAGAGCGCAATGCACCGGCGCAGTACAGCTCGAACCGCCGCTGGGCGGCTTCGGCGCTCTGCGGTGACGTGCCGGAAAATCCGTGCTCAGCAACAGTATCGACGACAACGAATTCAGGCACGACATGTTGGAATCGAGCAATGAAGTCATGATCTGAGAAGTCGAGTGGAACCGCCGGATCATGGCCGCCCGATCGGTCGTACGCGTCGATCGCCACGCACATCCCGCTGTTGAGCACGCTCACGCCTGTGAACCTGCGCAGCCCCGCGGCAATGTCGTGCAGGGGCTTGCCGCGCTTGCGGCGATACAGGCACGGAGAAATGATCGTCGCGCCCGCCTTGAGAATCGGACAGTGCAGGACCGCGCCAGAATGGCTGGTCACTGCCTCTGAGTAACGATCCATCGCGTCGCTGGCAAACCGCGTGTCCTGGTCGAGGAACAAGAGCCACTTCTTACCTAGCTTTCGCGCCAGTTCTGCGCCCGCTCGGTAGGCCGCGCTGACCCCTGAATTGCTCGGGTCGTGTCGGTACGTCACCGACCAGTGCCTGGGGTCCGGCATCGCCTCGGCTCGGACGGGCTCGGGACTGTTGTCATGCACCAGGAGCGCCAGGGGAGCGGCAGACCCAAGACGTTGCCGCTCCAGGCTCCGGATCGTGACGCAGTCGCGCGGCGATTGTCGGTACGTCACCAGCACTGCCAGAAGCTCCTCCGTGAACGCAGGTGCGCGGCGGGAGCGCGCGGGCGCCGTGCGCTTCAAACGCGCCCCAGCGCAGCTAGAATCCTGAACGCGACGTCCTGCCGCGGCGACTGGAAAACCACGCCACGGCCGAGTGCAAGTCTGAGCCGTGCTGTCGCAGAAGTTGGCGCGTCCAGCACGCTCCGCACGAGCGCGCGCTGGTCCGACGTCCATAGGTCGGAAAAGAGGCGTTCCAGCTCGGCCAGTTGCGTTGGGCGCCGCACCCTCATGCCCCGTCTCGCAAACCTCGTCCAGAGGCTGGCGAGCCCGGCAATTCCCCCGCCAGCCGCTCCGACAACATTGCCCCCGTGCTGACGGTACAGAATGCTGGGCTGATCGTCGAAGATGACGTCACCCACCGCGGCGATCGCCTGGTACACCCACCAATCGTGCATGTCGACGGCGGTTGGCAATCTCGACACCAGCAGCTTGCACGCCGCCGGATTGATCACGATGGTGCACCCCGTGGCGACGTTTTGGACCACCGCATTCTCGAACGAGGGTGCTCGTTTTGCCGCACACCACGTTC
>JBPCNJ010000200.1:0-4551 GCA_051001375.1 Gemmatimonadaceae bacterium | reverse complement strand
GTCGGGTACAGCTGGCGCGACCGAGATCTGCTTCGTCGAGGACGACGTGGACGGAATGCACGCGGCGTGGGTCGCGCGAGGGATCCCGATCGCGCAGGCCCCGACTGATCTGGATTTTGGCCGCACGTTCGTGGCCCTCGACCCGGACGGGCACCGCGTGCGGGTGTTCCGCCCCGCGCCTGAACCGATCTCGTCCCAGCCTGGCGATGCAGAGAGTCGCGCGTGAGCGGCATCGCTGGAAGCTTCGCGCGGGCATGCCATGGGAAGGCTACCCCGTTGAGCCGGATGCCCGCTGGAGACTATCTCGCGCTCTGCCCTCCAACCGACGCGCACGGAGACTCGGCACCGTGCCGGCGATTCACGGCACTGGCACGCGTCGGCAAGCGCCCTGTGTGCTTGGCTGACATGGGCAGCAACTTACTCCCTAACCGTCACAGTGTGCCATTCCTACCGGCCCTGGAGGAAGGCGGAGGCGATCGTGGCTAATCAGGTACGGAAGCCCGCGTTGGAATCTGAATCTGCGTCCAGGAGTGCGTCCTCGAGCGGCCGAATCAAGAATGAGGATAGCAATGAGGGGATCGGCACCCGCTACAGCGAGCCGAGCGCGAGCCCTGGGTTCGTCCTATGGCAAGTGGCCGCGGTCTGGCAACGCAGGCTGCGCACCGCACTCGCCGAGGTCGGACTCACACACGCGCAGTTCGCGCTGCTCGCGAGCGCGGGATGGCTGGAGGGCGAGGCCGCCAAGCACGAGCGTGACAACGGAGGCGAGCCGGTGACCCAGGCGATCGTTGCGGCTCACGCGCGAACAGATGCAGTAACGACCTCCGAGGTGCTCCGCACACTTGAGCGCAAAGGCCTGTTGCGCCGGCTACCGCATCCAGAGGACGCTCGCGCACGTCAGATCATGCTGACGCCGACCGGGCGCGCCACGGTGCGCCGGGCCATCGCTCTTGTCGAGTCGGTTGATGAGGAGTTTTTCGGCGCACCCGGCCCAGAGCTTCAGTCCCTCGCCCGGCTACTCTGCAATGGTAGGTCGTCTCAGACATGCTCATCCGGCACACAACCATAACGATCACGGGTGACGGCCACGGCTGAACAGGGAACCGTCACTTCGTGTGCTAATCGGAGGAGTGGCTACTGCAATATGTGCGAGGCGACCGTTATCGCACGCCGTACCGGAGTGAGCAACGTGGTCGTCACGTACAGCAGAGTCACGCTTCCGCATTCTTACGTGTTGTTACTTGGCGTCGTGGAAGATGACACCGACGGTATGCCGATGCCCCGAGCGCAAACGGCTCACGCCATGACGCATGTTGACGCGGTAGACGCCGCGCGTTCCTTGCACAGGGCGATGGTGCACCGGAAAGATCACCCCGTCACCCTCACAGAGAGCAACAACTTCCGCCCGCGATTGCATGCGGGGCCGCTGCTCCGTCAGCACGAACTCGCCGCCTGTGAAGTTCTTGCCCGGCACCGACAGCAAGAAGGCCACCTGCAGCGGCAATACGTACTCGCCGTAGATGTCCTGATGCATGCAATTGTAGTCACCTTCGCCATACTGCAGCAAGAGCGGCGTCGGACGGGTCTGGCCGGCGCGATGACAGCGATCCAGAAATGTTGCATGATCGCCCGGATACCGAACGTCGATCCCCAACGCCTCGTTCCATCGGTTCGCGATGCCGGAGAGTGGTGGGTATAGCGCGGTGCGCAGAACCGAGATTACGTCGGGAAGGGGGTACGCGAAGTACTTGTATTCGCCCCGCCAAAAACCGTGACTTCCCATGACGACCCGGCTGCAATGGTGCATCGGTGCAATAGGCAGCAGAGAGCGTTCGGCATTCGTCAGAAGAGAGTACAGCACGCGCTACTGCTGAGCCGTGCGCGTCGAGATCCTCGCCGATATGAGACCAGTCCAGGGCGGCAATGCGTTCGGCAATCGTGGCCGGACCGGAGTGACCATGGGTCCTGATATTCTCTAACGCGTCGTTCATGATCGACGTCATGCTACGGACTCGCGATCTAGCAGAGTGCACTTGCGTTCCACGCCCCAGCGGTAGCCGGATAGTGCGCCGTCGCTACGCACCACGCGGTGACACGGAATGGCCTGGTGGAAGTGAAACCAGCTCATGTTGGCGACCCTGGCGAGCGCATCCAGGTTCGGAATGTTGTCAGTTGCCTCGATCACCCGGCAAGCCTTCGCCACGACCTCAGCGTGCTGCTCGACGAGCGGGCGCTCCTTCGGGCGGCAACGCTTGCTTGGTCGAAAACCGGCACGCTCGGCGTCCTGATGTGTTACGTGGAAACGAACATTCTCTCGTCCCGCCAGCCGCGATGCGCAGGACGGCCGGCAGTACACTCCTGTGGTTCGCACGGAGTAGTAGAACGTGCCGTCCGCGCTGGGGTTGCGTTGCACCACTGCTGCCGACCGAGCATCATCGGTCACGAGACGCGGGGAAGCAGTCTTAACAGCTGTCCTCTTTCCCTTCGCAGCTATGGATCTCATGTGCCAATCTCCTGTCATCTGATGGCGCCCGCTATACTCGTCTGCCGTATTCAATATTGCCGATCGCACCCCCGCACACACCCCGACTCTTGCTCTCGAATTCGAATCACATACTGCCCGCTCAATGCGTCTCCGCCGCGCACCCGTATGCTCGCCGATTCTAGAAGAACCAACTCATTGGCGATGTATATCAGCGGTCTGGAACTTCCGCAGACTTTGTAGTACTGTGCCTGGACGATCGACGGGGAGGAACCGGAGTCCGGCAAGCATGAGTGAAATACCAATCGGCACGTTGATCAGGAACATTGGTCGCCAGCCGGTATTGAACAAGTTGGCCGAGATAATCACTCCGCCCAGCACCTGTCCCGCGACGGCGCCCTGCACGATCCGAGCGAGGATCAACGCGCTCGGGCTCGGGGCAAGTCCGCACGCGAGCGACGCCACAGTGAACGCACCGAGCCCGGTGAGGAACACTCGCCGGTATCCACGCGTATCGCCCCGGCGAGCTCCCGTGATCAATAACATCGCGTAGGCCAGGATGTAACCTGAGACGACGAGCTCCAACTCACCGCCCGAAGCGCGTAAGCTCGCGCGGATCGATGGCCTGCCGACGCTGACGATCGCGGTGTCGACGTTTGTTATGAACAACGCGACCAGCAGTACCGTTAACGACCACCACGTGCTGCGCTCCAATACCGGCCCGCCCGCATGCGCCAGCTCCGGTGCGGTGTACGTTGCCCATGGAACTGCATCGTAGCTGGCCTTCCTCGCGAATGGAAACAACGCATCGCGCACGACGAGTCACGCATGGTAATCGGCGACATGCGTGAACGCAAAGGTCCGACGCAATCGCCAGCCGCCCAGACATCGGACGCTGTGGTTTTAAGAGTATGATCTACAACGATCCCGTGCTTGTTCGCTTCGATCGCACCTTTCGCGAGATCCAGAGTCGCGACGTTGGGCGCTTGTCCCGTAGCGACAAGCAACGCATCCTCGTGAAGCGTCACTGCGCAGCCATCGCTCGTGGTCGCGTGCAGTTGAGTGCTCCCATCCGCACTGACGACGCGCGTCTCCTTGGCGCCGAGCAGTAGCGTAACACCATTGGCTGTGAGGCAGGCACCGAGCATGTCGGCGCGCTCCCGGTCCTCGCGCGCAAGGATCTGCGAGGCCTCCTCGATGACTTGTACCGACGTGCCCAGGCGCGCGAACGCCTGAGCGAGCTCCAGTCCAATCGCTCCTTCACCCAGGATGAGCAGCGTGTGCGGCTGCTGCTCGAGCGAGAAGATGGTCTCATTGGTAAAGTAGAGAACCTTGTCGAGCCCCTCGATCGATGGGATCGCTGGTTTGGATCCTGTTGCGACCGTCATTCGCTTGGCTGTGATGGTGTCTCCGTTTACCATGAGACGGCGTTCGCCGACAAAGCGCGGCACCCTGAATGACATCAACTCCTAGCGATCGGAACCGCTCGGGCTATCGTACGGCGCAATGCGCTCCTGCGCTTCGCGTATCCACCGCATCACGCCAACGAAATCCACCTTGACGTTCCGCGCTGTCACGCCGATCACGACCATGTCGTAGTGCGTCGCTTTCGCCTTTGTCGGACTCCTCAGCGCTGGAGAGCCACGCTCGCCCATGAGGGGGCCAGCTCGCTATTCGTGCCGCTTGATCGCCATGAGGAATGCGCGAATTCTGCGTGCATTGGTGCCCACATCGCTCCCGCCGACGCGAGACAGCGACCTGATGTCCACACGCGAGCCGTTCAGCACAGGCTGCACCCGCACAACCTGGTCGTCGGCAAAACCGAACCAGCGTGTGCGGTCGCTCGATTCCAATCGTCCCGCTGCGCTGTCGACCACGACGAGGGTCCAGCCGAGCTGTTGCGCGACAGCGACGGCGCGCGCGAGCGCTTGGGTGGGAGAAATGCCGGGAAGTATCACGGGCACGATGTCCGGGTATCCCGCGTGTTGCTTTGCAGCCACCGCGGGGCCACCGTACTCCACCGGGTTGAGCGCGCCAGGTCGCCGGTCATGCAACAGGACAAAGGCTGG
>JBPCNJ010000199.1:0-11405 GCA_051001375.1 Gemmatimonadaceae bacterium | reverse complement strand
GTTTTGTCTACCTGATTAGTAGACTCGGTGTCACTGGAATGCGCGCCGACGTCTCTCCGGAGTTGGCCGCGACCATTGATGCCGTTCGTGCAGTAACGCCGCTTCCCGTGTGCGTTGGATTCGGCGTGTCCACTCCCGCCCAGGCCGCAACCGTTGCGCGCATGGCCGATGGCGTGGTGGTTGGTAGCGCCATCGTGAAGGCCGCCGACGCGAGCGTGGAGAGCGCGCTGCAGCTCGTCCGCGAGCTGCGCGACGGCATCGATCAGGCTGCGTGACGGTGCACGACGTTGTTGCAGTCAAGGGGATGCGTTTTTTTACTCGTGTGGGCGTGCTGCCACACGAAGCCGAGCTGGCGCAGCCCGTCGAAGTCGACCTTTCCGTGGTGGTGTTCGACGACTTTCGGCCGCCGAACGTGGTCGACTATGTCGCGCTGTACGGGGCCGTGAGCGGAGTGATGAGCGCGAAACACATCTCGTACCTGGAGGAGGCCGCGGAGCGCATCGCTGGCGCGGTGCTCGTGATTGCGGGTGTTCGCGCCGCTTCGGTGTCAGTGCGCAAACCGCACGTGCCGCTCCCCGGTCCGGTGGAGTATGCCGAGGTCACTATATTCCGCGAGCGCGATGAGTGACGCCGCGCAACACAGCGCACACAATGCAGCGGATGAGGCAGCACATGGCACGCCCCCTGACGTCGCGTATATCGCGCTCGGGTCCAACCTCGGCGATCGTGCGGGGCACCTTGCCTTGGCCGTGCGCGCGATTGCGTCCATTCCGGGTGTGACCGTGCTGGCTCAGTCGAGCGTGGAAGAGACTGCACCGATCGGTCCGGTCGTGCAGGGAGACTTTCTTAATCAGATGATCGCGATCCGTACCGTGCTCGATCCGCGTGCGCTGCTGGCGCAGCTCCAGCGCATCGAGCGCGAGGGCGGTCGCGTGCGCGATGCGCGATGGGGTCCACGCACGATCGATCTTGATATCGTGAGCTTCGAGACCACACAGTGGAACGACGCTTATCTTGTCCTCCCTCACCCGGAGGCAGTCAACCGGCCGTTCTGGCAGCGTGAGCTCGTCGAGCTAAGTGCATTGCGTGCGTCGCAACCGCGTAGTGCGAGTGAGTAGCGCGACCGCGCCGCGCGCGATTACCGTTCGCGACATCGAGAACCGCAAGGGAGGCGAGCGCATCGTTGCCGTTACCGCATACGACGCTCTGTTCGGCCGCTTGGTGGACGAGGCAGGTGTCGACATTGTTCTTGTCGGCGATTCAGTGGGTAACGTCGTCGCGGGCTTCGATTCCACTCTACCGGTCACGCTCGAGCAGATGATTTATCACGGGGCCGCGGTTCGCCGCGGGGTTTCGCGTGCATTGCTCACCGTGGATATGCCGTTCCTGACATACCAGGTGGACGAGGCCCGCGCGATCGAGAATTGCGGGCGAGTCATGCAGCAAACCGGTGCGCAGGCGGTGAAGCTGGAGGGTGGAAGCGAGCGCATTGCACACACTGTTGAGCGGCTGGTGGAGATTGGAATCCCGGTCATGGCACATCTCGGATTCACGCCGCAGTCGGTGAATTCTCTTGGTGGTCACCGGGTTCAGGGGCGAGATGAGGACGCGGCCGCCATGCTTCTCACGCAGGCAAAACGGCTGGAGCAGAGCGGCGCATTTGCGATCGTGCTGGAGCTTGTGCCAGCCACCGTGGCCGAGCGCATCACCGGTGAGGTGACCATTCCAACTATCGGGATCGGTGCTGGGCCAGCGTGCGATGGCCAGGTACTCGTGCTTCCCGACCTGCTGGGCCTGAACGACGCCTTCTCGCCGCGCTTTCTCAAGCGGTACGCCAGCCTCGCCGGCACAGTGCGTGATGCCGTACGCTCATACGGTGAAGATGTAAGAGCCCGCCGCTACCCAGCGACGGAGCATAGCTTCTAGCCGATGCGGACCGAGGCGACGATTGCAGGTATGCGCGACTGTGTTCGCGCGCTCCGTGCGCAGGGCGCGCGCATCGCGCTCGTCCCCACAATGGGCGCGCTGCACGACGGGCACCTGGCGCTGGTAGACGCTGCGCGGCGAAGTGCCGATGCTGTGGTCGTAAGCATATTTGTGAATCCACTGCAATTCGGGCCGCACGAAGACTTCACGCGGTATCCGCGGAGTCTTGCCGCCGATGCGGCGGCGCTCGAGGCGCGTGGTGTCGCGTCGATATTCGCGCCGGACGTGCAGGAGATGTACGGCCACGGCGAGCGCACTACGGTCACTCCGCGACCATTCGCCGGTGCGTTCGAAGGCGCCGTGCGGCCGGGACATTTCACCGGCGTGCTCACGATCGTCGCAAAGTTGTTCAACATCGTGCAGCCGGATATCGGTGTATTCGGGCAGAAGGACTTGCAACAGCTTTCCCTGGTACGCGCAATGGTAAGTGATCTCGATTTTCCGCTCATTATCGAGGCAGTCGAAACGGTTCGAGAGGCGGATGGTCTCGCGATGTCCAGCCGCAATCAGTACCTGAGCGAGCCGGATCGCATTCGCGCGACGCAACTCTTTGCGGCACTCGCCACCGCGCGGTCAGCATTCGCGCGCGGCGAACGGGATCCGCTTGAGCTTGCCGCGGAAGCCAGCGTCGTGCTTGCGCGCGATCCAGCGCTCGGAATCGACTATTTTGCCGTGGTGCATCCCGACACTTTTGTCATCCCAGCAGAGGCCGCGCTGGGCGACGCCGTGGTCGCGGCGGTGCGCGTAGGCAGCACGCGGATCATAGACAACGTCACTCTTTGAGTATGGCTCAGTCGATCGTGGATCTTCCGGCGTGGGCACAGGTCAGTGACAAGCGCGCCGCACACATTCAGCGCGTTACGGCTCTGCTGAATTCATGGGCGGCAGTGATGCGCCTGCCCGCCGAGCAGACGCGCGCGTTCCTTGACGTTGGCACGTGGCACGACGCGTTGCGCGATGCGGGGGAGGCGGAGTTGCGTGCAATTACAGGCAATTTCACCGAACCGGCCGCCCTGCTGCATGGGCCCGCGGCTGCGACGTTGGTCGAGCGCGATGGCGAACAGCGCAGAGAGGTGCTCGACGCGATTCGGTTCCACACTGTGGGCCATATCGGATGGGGGTTGGTGGGCAAGGCACTCTACATGGCCGACTTTCTGGAGCCAGGACGGAAGTTCGCGAAGCAGGATCGCTACTTTCTGTCTCTTCAGGTCCCGACCGCGTTCGATGGCGTGTTCCGCCAAGTTGTGCGGATGCGTCTGGAGTGGACGGTGCGTGAGGGCAATTGCATCTTTCCTGAAACAGTCGGTCTCTGGAACAGCTTGCAGTGAGAGGTACGGCCGCCCGCGCGCAACTCTTCAGTGCGATCCTTTCGCTGCAGGTGCTAGCGTGGCTCATATCGGCCTGCCACGGCGCGGAACAGAAAAAAAGGGGTCCACAAGCACCGGTCGCGATCGACTCATCTGTCGGTCGGGCTCCCGCGGGGGTGCGCATCAAAATCGAGGTGCTGAACGCGACGCAGAGTCACGGCCTGGCGCGCCGGGCCGCGCTGTACCTACGTGACCGCGGATTCGACGTCGTATCAATGGGCAATAGCGGTCGCACGCAGGATTTCACTGCGGTGCTTGACCGGTCCAATCACCCCGAGTGGGCCAGGCTCATCGCAGCTGCTCTGCGCGCTCGCGTGATCGAGCGCCCCGACACGTCACGCTACCTTGACGCTACCGTGATCATCGGCGCTGACTGGTCGCCCCCGGCGCAGGCGTTCTACCCGTAGCTGGCCGCATGCAGCCGCGATGTCCTTACCTCGGCTGCGACGCGTCGCTACTGTTACTCCGCGTCGGCGTAGTGTCTCCGCGAATGCGCGGATCGCCGATGTGGTCGTGGGAGCAAAGTCGCCGGCACCGCCCGCGTGTAGCGGAATGAGATTGACGAACGCCGCGCAGTCCAGTGCCAGCGTCGCAAGATCCTCCGCGTTCTGGGCACTGTCGTTCACGCCGCCCAGCATCACGTACTCGAACGTCACTCGCCGATCGAAGCTCCTGGCCGCATCGATCACGTCGCGCAACGGATACTTCACGTTCACGGGCATGAGGCTGCGCCGTAGCTCGTCTGTGGGTGCGTGCACCGATATGGCGAGCCGAAACTGCTCGGGTCGCTCGCCGAGGGCAATGATTCCGGGGAGAATTCCGACAGTTGAAACGGTGATGTGCCGCGCTCCAACTCCGAAGCCGTCCGGCGCGTTCAGGATCGTGAGCGCCGGATCGACAGCGCGCCAGTTCATCAGTGGCTCGCCCATTCCCATAAAGACAATGTTGGTCGCGCGGATTGGCTGGTCCAGCAGCGCAAGCTCGCGCACCTGACCGGCTATCTCGTATGGCTCCAAATTGCGCGAAAAGCCCATCTTTCCGGTCGCGCAGAACGCGCACTGGAGCGCGCATCCGGCCTGGGACGAGATGCACAACGTGAGTCTGCCGTCCTCCGGAATCGATACCGTTTCTATCGCCTGTCCATCGTGCAGCCGGAAGAGGAACTTGCGTGTTCCGTCGGCCGACTGCTGCTCGGTGGCAAGCTCCAGCGACGGCAGCTCGAATCGCTCGTCTA
The DNA here is from genome assembly GCA_051001375.1 of Gemmatimonadaceae bacterium. Taxonomy (GTDB): domain Bacteria; phylum Gemmatimonadota; class Gemmatimonadetes; order Gemmatimonadales; family Gemmatimonadaceae; genus Fen-1247. The sequence goes on along the minus strand of JBPCNJ010000199.1, from coordinate 6,818 downwards.
ATACTTGTCGGAGGGAAGCCGGAAGCTCCGCGATATCTGCGAAACTGCGAACCGGCGCTTGCCACAGCCTTCGCGCAACCTGGCGCGCGCGGTAAAGCGGCTCCCCGCGCTCGGCGAAGAACGCCTCCAGCGCGGCGCGCGCATCGGAGGGGGACAGATTGAGGAGGTTGGTTTTGGGAGTCATGAGCAATGGAGCACCGGCGTAGTGAGGCCTACCATAAGCCGTTGCTACATATAAATTTAACGCATCTTGACCGCTTCTCTCTCTCGGGTCCCGCGTGGATCCTTCCGCGCCGCGTGACCGCTCCGCAATTCCCAGCCACAACCGAACGCACGACCTTCTGCGGAGAACTGCGCGAAGCGGACGCGGGCACGACTGTACGTCTGGGCGGCTGGGTCCAGAGTGCGCGCAATCTGGGTGGGATCGCCTTTCTCAACCTGCGTGACCGCGCCGGCACGGTGCAGGTGTCCTTCAATCCGGACTGGACCCCGCAGAGCGTGATCGACGCCGCTGGAGCGGTTCCGCTCGAGAGCGTTGTCGTTGTCGAGGGTACAGTCGCAGCGCGTCCTCCGGAGATGCACAATCCAGACATGGCGACCGGCGCGATCGAAGTCAGGGCGACGTCGCTCCAGATTGTCGGCCCGGCGGAGACCATGGCAATGCCAGTCTCTGGAAAGGGCGCCAACTTGCCGTCGGAGGAGACCAGACTGCGGTACCGCTACCTGGATCTGCGCAGGCCGCCACTCCAGGCCAATCTTGTGTTGCGCCACCGACTGCTGCAGGCGACGCGCGGTTATCTTGATTCGCGCGGCTTCCTGGAGATCGAGACGCCGATTCTCACGAAACCCACACCCGAAGGTGCTCGCGATTATTTGGTGCCGAGCCGAGTGCACGCGGGTGAGTTCTACGCGCTGCCGCAGTCGCCTCCGTTGTACAAGCAGTTGCTCATGATCTCGGGGATGGACCGCTACTTCCAGATCGCGCGCTGCTTCCGGGACGAGGATCTGCGAGCCGACCGGCAGCCCGAGTTCACGCAGATCGACGTCGAAGCATCCTTCGTCGGACAGGAGGATGTTTACGCGTTGACCGAAGGACTGCTGCAGCGGCTGTTCGCGGAGGCAGGTATCACGGTAACGACCCCGTTCCGGCGAATGACCTACGCTGACGCCATGGAGCGCTACGGTGTGGATCGCCCGGACCTGCGCTACGGTCTCGAGATCCGGGACGTCAGCTCCGTTTTTGCAGGGTCAGACTTCGGCATCGCTCGCGCGGCGATCGAGGCTGGTGGACGTGTGCGCGGGATCGCAGTACCGGGCGGGGCCGCGCTCTCGCGCAAGCAGGTGGACGAACTAGAGGCAGTTGCCAGGAGCGCCGGGGCGGCCGGTCTGATGCGCATCAGGCGCGTGAACGGCGTCATTGACGGTGCCCCAGCGAAAGCACTGAGCGACGCTCAGCGTGAATCGCTGAGTCTCATCGACGGCGACCTCATGTTGCTCGTTGCGGCGCCGGACCACGTTTCTAGTCCGGCGCTGGACCGGGTGCGTCAGGAGGCAGCCCGCAAGCTGTCGCTCATCCCCGATGGGGCTAGCGCCCTTCTCTGGATCACCGACTTCCCAATGTTCGAGGTGGATCCGCAGTCCGGTGCGCTCGCGGCGATGCACCATCCGTTTACCGCTCCCAACGCGGCTGACATGCCTCTGCTCGATACGGAGCCGGCCCGCGTACGAGCCCTTGCATACGACGTGGTGTATAACGGCACGGAGCTGGGCGGTGGCAGCATCAGGATCAATGACCCGGCGCTGCAACGGCGCGTCCTCGCGCTACTCGGCGTCGACGCCGAAACCGCGGAGGCACGGTTTGGCTTCCTGCTCGAGGCGCTCAGCGCCGGCGCTCCTCCGCACGGCGGAATTGCGCTCGGCTTCGACCGGATCGTGATGCTGCTCGCCGGGGCCTCTAGCTTGCGTGATGTTATAGCGTTTCCAAAGACGACGGCCGCACGTGCGCTGTTCGAGGGCGCTCCAACGACCGTTCCTGCCGCCGATCTGGCGGAGTTGCACCTCAACCCAGTCTCAAATCCCGCCCTAGCTTGAGCGTTTCAGAAGACACAATCGCGCAGCGGCTCTCCACCGAAGGGGCCGACATGTTGACGCTGGCTGGCGTCAATGATGAGAACCTTACGGAGCTAAGCAGACAGAGCGGCGCGCGCGCGGCACTTCGCGGGGACGTGCTCACGCTGAGCGGCACGCGGGACGAAATCGATCGTGCGATGCCGGTGGCGCAGCGCATGATCGACGCCGCCAAGCAGCGCATGTCGCTCACCGCCGACGACGTGCTGCGAATGGCCCTCGAAGGCGGCCGCGGCGACAGCGGTAATCTCTCGCCTGAGCGGATCGTGTTACCGGGCATACGCAAGGTGATTCAGCCGAAGACCAACGGCCAGGCTGAGTACAGGCGCATGATCGGCGATAACGACATCGTTATCGGCATTGGCCCGGCCGGGACCGGTAAGACTTACCTCGCCGTTGCGGCGGCCGTGGATGCGCTTTCGCGCAAGCGTGTGAAACGCATCGTGCTCGCCCGTCCCGCCGTGGAGGCCGGCGAAAGTCTGGGCTTTCTTCCAGGCGACATGCAGGCCAAGGTGGATCCGTACCTGCGCCCGCTGTACGACGCCCTCGAAGATATGATGCCGCAGGAGCGCGTGCAGAAGGCGCTCGAAAGCCGTACCATCGAGATCGCACCGCTGGCATACATGCGCGGCCGCACGCTCGCCGATGCGTTTGTCATTCTGGACGAGGCTCAGAACGCGACCAACGCGCAGATGAAGATGTTTCTCACCCGGCTGGGCGTGAACTCGCAAGTCGTCATCACCGGTGACAAGACGCAGATCGATCTGCCACGCCGCGAGGATTCCGGACTGGTGCAGGTCGAGCGCATCCTCAACGGTATCGAAGGCATTGGTTTCTTCTACTTCACGGACGCCGACGTGGTCAGACACCGGCTGGTTCGCGAAATAATCAAGGCGTACGCCGAAGATACGACTGGCTGATCCGCGATGAATCTCTGGAGAAGGCTCGAGGCGAGTAGCGCCGGTGAAGATCCGGACGTTATCGAACGGGAGAAACGGCATAGGGAAACTCACGGCCGTGCTCCGTTTGTGCCTCGTGTCGACGTTGCGCTCCAGGTCGCCTCGATTGTTGCGCGTGTGGTCCTGGATCCGCGGCTCAGCTTTGCCGTCGCCGTCGTCATCGCGGTCTTTGTTCCCGGTCGGAAGGGCAACTTCATCACGGCCGCACTGGTCGCCGTTGGATCGCTGCTCGTGTATCGCGCCAGCTCGCTTCATCGGATCGCCGAGAATCTGCGCTGGCTCGCGTGGGCCGACCTGAACAAACCGTTACTTCGCCGCTTGAGCCTGGAAGCACCGGGTACGTACGCGCACACCATAGCGATGGCGAATCTCGCCGAGGCTGCGTGCACCGCCATTGGCGCGGACGGGTTGCTTGCCCGAGCGGGTGCGTACTACCACGACATCGGCAAGCTGCGCAAGCCGCAACACTTTGTTGAGAATCAGCCGCGTGGCCGAAACCCGCACGATAAGCTCAAGCCATCCACAAGTGCGGCGATCATCCGCGGGCACGTAAAGGACGGTATCGAACTGGCTCGCGAGTACGGTGTTCCGCGCCAGATTCGCGCTTTCATTGGTGAGCATCACGGAACGCTCCCGATCTCATTTTTCCTCGAGAAGGCGCGCGAGCGCGACGCGGGCGTCAACGCGTCAGAGTACTCATATCCCGGCCCAATCCCGCAGAGTGCGGAGACGGCCGTGTGCATGCTCGCTGATGGTTCCGAGGCTACGGTTCGCGCACTGCACGATCCAACACCGGCCGCGATACGTGAAGCGATCGACGCGATAATTCGGCGCCGCTTGGAAGAAGGACAGCTGGGTGAGGCGCCGCTAACGTTGCGCCAGTTGAGCGTCGTGCGCGATCAGTTCGTTCGCATCCTCACCGGGATGTACCATGGCCGCGTTGAGTATCCCACCGCGACCGGCCGTACCCTCGCGATCGCTCCGGACTCGCGCGCGAGTGCATGACCGCCTGCGTCGTTCGCTACCAATATCAATGAGCGTGTACTACAGTGTGCGCCCGGTCTCAGCACTCGGGGAATGAGCGTTGCCGTCGATATCGCGCGCGACGGCGTTCGCGTGCCGCTCGCGGCTGAGCGCGTGCGGGAAATCGTTCGCGCCGTTTGCAAGAGGGAAAGGGTGCCGGAGGCGCTCATTTCGGTCACTTTCGTGAGCGACAGGAAAATCGCCAGGTTAAATCGCGAGTTCCTGGGCCACGCCGGAGCTACTGACGTGATCGCCTTCGAGCTGGCGCCCACGGCCGGAGCGGTTGTCGGCGATATTTATATCGCGGTAAACGTGGCGCGCGAGAACGCGCGCACCCACGGCGTCGGTGTTCGCGAGGAGCTGGTGCGACTCGTTGTACACGGCACGCTCCACGTCCTCGGCCACTGCCACGCCGAAGATGATGAGCGTACCACGGGCGACATGTGGCGCAAGCAGGAGAAGTTGGTTGCCGCCCTCGTTTGAGCGGCTGCTCGCCGATTTCGACGCGGCCAAGCCGTCGGCCCTAGCGCGCGCGGTCAGCATTGTCGAGAACCACCGCGCCGGCTACGACGCGCTGATGACGGCGCTGCACTCGCGCTTCGGGCGCACAAAGCGGCTTGGAATGACCGGTCCACCCGGGGCGGGGAAGAGCACCATCACAAACCTGCTGGTCCAGTCGCTCCGTCTGCAGGGCGCTCGCGTGGCTGTTGTAGCTGTCGACCCAACGTCGCCGTTCACCGGTGGCGCGCTATTGGGGGATCGCGTGCGCATGGAGTATGTATCGCTCGATCCGGGCGTGTACATCCGCTCCATTGCGACGCGCGGCTCGCTCGGCGGGTTATCCGCGCGAACCGCCGAAGTCGCCGATGTGATGGACGCTTTCGGCTTCGATTGGGTCATCATCGAAACAGTCGGTGTGGGCCAGAGTGAGCTGGACATCGCACGCACTGCCGACACAACGGTAGTGGTCCTCGTCCCGGAATCCGGCGATTCGATTCAGACGCTCAAGGCCGGCGTCATGGAGATCGCTGACGTGTTCGTAGTCAACAAGGCCGATCGCCCGGGCGCTGATCGGCTTCGGAACGACATTCAGCTCATGCTCGGCCTGCGGAAGGGCGCGACTTCCGCGAACGTGCCAGCGCACCATGGGGTCGAGCTCAAGAGCTTCAACCCGATGCGCATGGCGCGAGAAGCGGCGCTGGAGGAAGCTCCCAACACGTGGACTCCGCCGGTACTGAGCACAACCGCCGCGCGCGGAGAGGGGATCGAGCAGTTGCTCGGGGCCATCGACCGTCACTTTCGTTATCTTGAGGTGTCTGGACGATTGCAGGAGCGACGTCGCGCCCGGCTCCGCAGCCAGGTTGTCGAAGTTGTGGCTGAGCGCGTTCGGGGCCGGCTGTGGGGAGATGAGGCGACGAACGCGTGGGTCGATGCCCGACTCGTCGCGCTGGAGAGCGGAGCGGAGACGCCATTCAGCGTTGCCGACGAGCTGCTGCGGCAGAGTGGTCCACTGTTGACTGGAGCGGAGCATGACGGCAGCTGAAGTCACCGAAGCAGCCGCTGAAGCGGCAACCGAAGTTGGCCTCGAGCTGAACGCCGAGGTCGAGCGGCTGCGCGACGAAGTTGTGCACTGGCGCGCGAAGTATGACGCTGCCAGAAAGCGCAACACGCTCTTCGCCAACTCATCCGAGGAAGTCGCGCCGCTATACACGGCGCTGGACGTTCCCTCCGATGACGAGAGTGCTACCGAGGTGCCCGGCGCATATCCGTACACGCGCGGCATTCATCCCACAGGATACCGCGGCAAGCTGTGGACGATGCGTCAGTTTGCGGGGTTCGGCACCGCGCTCCAGACCAATGAACGGTACAAGTTTCTGCTGTCGCAGGGCCAGACAGGTCTCTCTGTCGCGTTCGACTTTCCCACGTTGATGGGCTACGACTCGGATCACCCTCGTTCTGAGGGTGAGGTCGGAAAGTGTGGCGTGGCGATATCCAGTCTCGCCGACATGGAGACACTGTTCGAAGGGATTCCGCTCGACAAGGTCTCGACATCGATGACGATCAACGGTCCGGCCGTGATCCTCTTCGCCTTCTACGTCGCAGCCGCCGAGAAGCAGGGCGTCGACATCAAGGAGCTGCGCGGGACGATTCAGAACGACATTCTGAAGGAGTACATGGCCCAGCACGCGTGGGTGTATCCCATTGAGCCTGCGTTGCGGCTCATCGTGGATAACTTCGCGTGGTCGGCGGAGCACGTGCCCGCATGGAATACAATTTCGATTTCGGGGTACCATATTCGTGAGGCGGGCGCAACGGCCGCGCAGGAACTCGCCTTCACTCTGGCCGACGGCTTCACGTATGTCGAGCGTGGAATCGAGCGCGGGATGGACGTGGATGAATTCGCGCCGCGCCTGTCGTTCTTCTGGGACATCCACAACGACTTCTTCGAGGAGATCGCGAAACTTCGTGCCGCGCGCCGTATCTGGGCCAGGCACATGCGCGACCGATTCGGTGCGAAGGACCCCCGCTCGCTGGTGATGCGTTTCCACTCCCAGACAGCGGGCGTGACGCTCACGGCGCAACAACCGATGAACAACATCGTTCGCGTTGCATATCAGGCGATGGCCGCTGTGCTGGGTGGGACCCAGTCGCTGCACACCAACTCGATGGATGAGACACTCGCGCTCCCGACCGAGCACGCGGTACAGG
>JBPCNJ010000198.1:0-3773 GCA_051001375.1 Gemmatimonadaceae bacterium | reverse complement strand
CCAGTTGCTTGCCAGACTGGCCGCGCGCAAACCTCTTCTGCTCATCATCGACAACTTGCAGTGGGCAGATGCTTCATCGCTCGAGCTGATCCACTTTGTCGCGCGCAACATCGGTAACGAGCACGTTGTCATGCTCGGCACCTACACCACCGATGAGCACGATATGTTGGCGGGCCCATCGGCCGTACAGCGCTCGCTGGTCTCGTTGGCGTTGGCGGATGTACATCGTGTGGAGCCGCTGTCATTCGATGCCACGACTGAGCTGGTCACCACAATCTTTGGTGACGCAGCCATACAAGGCCGGACGGAGTTCATCGCGGTGCTGTATGGGTGGACGAGAGGCAATCCGCTGTTTGTTCGTGAGGTGCTTCGTTCGCTCGTTGACTCCGGCGCGCTGTATGAGCGCAACGGCACATGGCACGGGTGGGATGTGCACGCGATTACCTTGCCTGCAACGTTGCACGAGCTTCTCCGCTCGCGCATCGGTGCAGTGTCGGAAGTGGCTTTTCGAGTGATGATTACCGCTGCCGTTGTCGGTGCCCGCGTCACTCACGACGTGCTGCAAGCGGTGGTTGAGTGCGACGACGCGATGCTACTGAATGCAGTGGACGAGCTACGCAGTCGCGCCATCCTGGCGGAAACTGACGATCACGGTGGTGCGAGCTACGAGTTCACGCACCCCGCACTGCGCGACGTCGCTCTGGCTGAGGCGGGTGTCGTACGGCGCAAGCGAGTGCACGGGGCCATTGCCAGATGGCTCACGTCTCGCACTTGTTCGGGCATCGCCGACCCTGTCGAGGAGATTGCTTTTCATCTGCTCGCCGCGGATGATCCAACTGAACGGAGTCGGGCCGCTCCATACCTGCTTGCAGCGGGCGAGCGTTCCCTGGCGCGCTACGCCAACGTGGAAGCGCAAAAGTATCTGGCGACTGCGCTGGAATCGCGACAGGATTTGGACGATGTAGCCGTATGGCGCGCGACGGCACTGTTAGCCCGCGCCGAGCAGAGGATGGGCAACTATGAAGCCGCTGGACGGCTGTGGGCAAGTGTGCGTGAGCACGAGCGTGCTCTGGGCAATCCCGACTCGAGTGCCACTGCATCGATGCACCTCGGACTGGTCCAGTTCTGGAGCGGCAATCACACGGCCGCGCTGGCGGCATATGATGATGCGCTGAACGAGGCGGAATCTGCCGCGCTCAACGTGCGGCTACGCATAGCGAGGGGAGCGTGCCTGCAGGAGATGGGTAGCCACGACGATGCGTGTCGCGAGCTCGTTGAAGCTTCCGCGCAGGCGGATGAGCTGAACGACCTGGCCCTTCGCGCGCGCGCTGAGCGCGGATTGCTCCTGCTGTTTGCGTGGACCGGACCAGCCGCGCGTGCTCGAGCTCACGGTGAGCGTGCGATCGAGCTCGCCAGCCAGGGATGCGACACAACGCTGCTCTGGTCCGCGCACTGGGCGATGGCGCTCCTCGCCGGTCTGACCGGTGACTCGGCGGGCGTCGCTCAGCATGTCACCGCGTGTGATACGATTGCACGTGAGCTGGGGTCGCCGGTGCTGTCGGTCTGGACGGCCGAGGTTTCAATCGAACACGCATCTGGCATCGGCGATTGGGATACCGGACTGGCACTCGCGGAGCGCGCCATTCCACTGGCGCGTTCGCTCGGGCAGCGGACACTCCTGCCTCGATTGCTGGTGTGGTCCGCGTTGATGCGGCTGGGCCGCGGCGACCACGATACAGCGCGGCGCGAAATCGACGAAGCGTGGGAGGTATCCGGCGCCGCAAACAGCGAGCACGCGCTGCGCAATCCACACGCATCGATTCCCGCGCACACGGCACTTGCCGCGTGGCACCTGGCGCACCGCGAATATGCGGAAGCGGTGCGTGTAGGGGAAGCCGGACTCGCCATTGCGGAACGCACCGGATACGTGGTCTGGGCGATTCACCGGCTTCTTCCCATCGTCGGCGAAGCAGCACTGTGGTTGGGAGACTTTGGCAGGGCGGAGGAGTTGAGCGCGCGAGTGCGTCACGACGCTATGAGCGTAGAGCACCGATTGGGTCTCGCCTGGGCCGATGCCTGCGACGCGCTACTCGTGTTGTTTCGTGATCGCGACGCTTTCAGAGCGGTCCCGCTCCTCCGCGCGGCAGCGGAGCGGTTGGAGGCCATCCCGTTCGTCGAGAATGCGGCTCGCGTTCGACGCCAGATTGGCAGTGCCCTCGCTGATCTGGGAGACATGGAAGGAGCCGGCCAGCAGTTGAAGCGTGCGCACGACATGTTCGTGAGGTTGCGGGCAGACGGCGAGCTGGGCGCGGTACGAGATCAGCTCCGCGATTACGGAGTCCGACCACCGGCACGGCTACTGCCTCAACAGCAGAAGCTCACCGGTCGGGAGACGCAGATTGCGAAGCTGGTCGCGGCGCATAAGTCAAACGCCGAGATAGGTGCGCGGCTCCACATCTCAGCGCGCACCGTCAGCACTCATTTATCCAACATCTTTAGCAAGCTCGGCGTCAGGTCGCGTGGCGAGCTTGCGGACGTCGTGCGCGGGATCCCGATGGAGCGCGGTTGAGTTAAGGCCAGTGCTTCGCGGCATGCGCTTTCAGCTCCGACGAACCAGATTTGATCACTTCTGATCACCTGGAAATGTCACCTTTGCCGCCGCGGAGCAGGATGCGAGTCGGTTCGTTCATGTTCGGTGCCCAACCAATCGCCACGCACGCACTCGGCTGGCATGCTTCCGGCGAAGCCTGCGCCTCGCGCGCTCACCTTGGAGCGCGTGATGGAATCGAGATATAACTCGGGATTTACTCTGACCGGAGCCACTATGCAGTCAAGTACTTCGTTATCATTTCGCCGCGTCCGCGTGCGCAGTGTCGCCGTCCTCGGCGCCGCTGTTTGCTTCGTTGCGCTCGGCGCTCGCTCTGCCGCCGCGCAGGGCACCGTTACCCATGCCGCTGGGACCCAGGAATTCGGCATCGATGCCGGTGCTGTAATCGGGCTCGGCAGCCAATCGTCTGTCCAGCTCACACTGCCGGCGGCACGCGCCCGCATCGGCTTTTTCCTCGGCGACGCTTCACGCTGGTCGTTCGAGCCGGCTGCCTTCCTGGGCTACACCAAGATCAAGGACGTGCCCAGCGTTTTCCAGTACGACCTCGAGGCCGGTGTGTTGTATCACTTCGCCCCGCCAGCGAACGTGTATAGCGGTCCGCGAAGCGTGGTTGCGTACGTTCGCCCATTCATCGCCGTGGAAGGAACCCACACCGGCGGTACCAGCGACAATGAGTTTGTCGCTGGTGGCGGCCTCGGCGTGAAGGTCCCGTTCCGTCCGGACGTTGCCTTCCGTTTGGAGGGAAATCTGGGCTACGGCTTCAGCAATAACGCAGCCCGGCTCGGTGCCTTTGCTGGCCTGTCATTCTTTACCAGAAACGGCATTCCCCTGCCTTAACGGCAGCGTTACGTCGTGGGGCGGGGCTCCAGTCCCGCCTTACGACGTAACCGGTCGTACAGCGCCGCGCTCAACGCCGCCACGAACAGGCCGGCCGCCCACCCGCCGAGCACATCGGTCGCCCAGTGTACATCCAGATACACTCGACTGAGACCAACGAGGAGGGGGCCGGCCACACCTACACTGATCGCAAGTCCGCGCGAGAGCAAACGCTCGCGCCATAACACATAGGCCGCAGTCACAAAAATGGCTGTCGCACTGGTCGCATGGCCGCTCGGGAACGAGTAAGTCGTGATGTGATATGTGACAGCGCCGGGCGGTCTCACAC
>JBPCNJ010000197.1:0-7370 GCA_051001375.1 Gemmatimonadaceae bacterium | reverse complement strand
AATTTTTGGGGTGTATCGCTGAAGCCGTGGAGGGGGAGCACTCCGCGACCGTGCCTGGCGCGCAGGTCCATCGGACCGGCGCCTGGGGTGATATCTATGGTGTTCGGATGAGCGGTCCGGTTCCGATTACTGCGCCTGATCCAAAATTACTACATGAATCACGATCAACCTCGCTCCCGCGTCACCAATGGTGCACTACAGGTGCGCTGAGGTCTCGCGTACGACCGTGAGGGTGGCAGGCTCGTCGTAGCGCGCCGCATTGAGCCGCGAGGTCAACTGCTGCGTGTCTATGACGAAGGATGACCCGCCACGCGACGCGACCCCGGAGCTGACCATGCGACTCAGTGCCAACGCGATGGACTCGCGTGTGGCGCCTACCATCTCGCACAGCAGACGGTGGTGCGTAGGCTGTAGCTGGAGCGAGCTGTCATCCAGCATGAACGAAGAGTCGTCGCTCAACCGGACCAGCGCGGAGACCAGCCTGTCCTCCACATTCAGTGAGGCCAGTTCCTGCAGCCGCTCCATCAACGCTGTTCGCTCCGCCATGATCTGCCCGATCAGCGCCAGTGCGTGGGTGGGCTGCTCTCGCACGAAAGCCCGGAACTGCTCCGCCCCAAGATGGAGTGTCTCCGCACCTTCGGCCGCCTTTGCATCCGTAACGTAAGCGCCGCGAGGACCCAACCCCTCGGAGCCGAACGTCTCGCCCGACATTGCTATTGCGCTGACAAACCCGCGTCCGCCCTTCAGGGGACTTCGAAGAATCACATGTCCATGCAACACGATGAATATTCCGTCCGCGATCGTGCTACGACGATACAGTTCAAATCCGGACGGCCAGTGTGCTTTTGCGCCATACTGCGCGGCTGCTATGCGCTCGCTGAGCGACAATCTCGGCGTTTTGCGCTTCGGTGCGACGTCATCCATGTCGATAGGCTAGCGCAAGCTTCGCGCCGTCTCATCCAGCAAACTACTAGCGTTTACAAATCGATTCACGAGGTCTGTAATCTCCCGTACCGTCAACGCCTGATCACCTGCCTGAACAGCTTCGTTGATGCTCGGAAGCCCGATATTGGAGTAGCCGTTATCGTTATCCGCTGCGTAGATGACGTTGCGAAACCAGGCCCTGTTACTCACCGGTAATCCGGTTGGACGCACGAACGCGCGCTCAACTTGGCGTAGCAGCGCGTTTGCTTGCTTCCACGATGCAGCAGGCGCCCCGCGAGCGAGTGCTGCATCGCGCGCAATGTTAAATGCAGCTGCCGAGGTCTCCATTTGTGTGATCGCGGAGTCCAGTGGCGTCAGCGACACGGTCCACTTCTTCGCGGCGATGTTCTTCGCCGCCGTCGCGGACAGATCGCGCATCGCTCTGGCGTACGTGACGTAATCATACGGTAGTATGTCGGCGTCGGCCATGCGCATGAGAGCTGTCGCGCCGAGGACGCCCATGGTCGCGTGGTACTTGAAGCCGGGGTCGCCGAACTTGGAGGTCCAGTGGTATGAATCGTACGCGGAATGATAGATCCCCTGCGCGCCACCAAAGCCCCACTCTGCGATGGGAATGCCCAGGTGATTGTAGAAGCCGGCGAAGTCAGAGCCGCCGCCCGGATCATCGATCTCGGGTTCCAACGTGTCCGACGCCACACGCGCACTGAGCCGCCACGCGTCGTACACGCTTCCCTTTCCGCTCGGACTGGCAATGCTCCTGGTCACATCGCGGAAGAAAGGACGCAGTGATGGCGATCCACTCGCGCTCAACGCGGGACCGGTGGCGACCATGTCGAAGTTGAAGTACGCGGCGCCGTTCTTGGAGAGCTGTGTCGAGTCCTGCTCCACGTACTCCGTTGACCCCATGAGTCCCCACTCCTCAGCGTCCCACGACGCGAATACCAGCGTACGCTTGGGACGCCAACCCTGCTTCAGGAGCGCGCCGATTGTGCGCGCAGACTCCAGCACGCTGACGGTTCCGCTCACATTGTCGGCCGCACCCGGACCCCACGCATCGCGATGCCCACCGATAATGATCAGCTCATCCGGATACATGCTTCCGCGGACCGTGCCGAGCACGTCCCAGATGTCCTTGTACGGTTGCGTACCTGCATCCGTCGTGACGACTACACGCGCCTGCACCGGACCGGGGCCAACATGATACCGGAACGGCAGCGCGCCCTGCCAGCCGTGTGGAAGAGTGGCATTCCCGCGCACGTCGCGCAGCAGCGCCGTAGCGTTCTTATATGATGTCGGGATGACGGGAATGCGTGGGAGATTCGTTTGCTCCAGCGGGATCCGCCTCGCTCCGGGCAGGCTCGGATAACCCGGCGTCGTCGGGTCGCCGTTGTCGTTGTAGATGCTGCCACGCTGCAAGCCCTGCTCCGGACGCATGGGTCCCTCTGGGTACACATCGCCGCGTGTGTAGCCGTCCTCCGCCGGATCGCTGTAGATGATCAGTGCGGTCGCGCCGTGCTTCTCGGCTTCGCGCGCCTTGATCCCCCGATATGATTTGCCATAGCGCGCGATAGCAATCTTCCCTTTCACGGAGACGCCGAGCGAGTCCAGCGTCTTGTAGTCCTCGACCAGGCCGTAGTTGACGTAGATCACTTCTCCCGTCACGTCACCAGCGGCGCCGTATCCGTTGAACGCAAGGATCTGCGGATACGTGAACGAAGTCGTGTCCTCGGCGATCGGACCCTCAACCAGTGGAAGCTCCGTCGCGGTGGGTGACACGCGGTACAGGTGCACGCTCGTGGGGTGCGGCATGTAGATGCTGTACGTGCGGACCTCCGGTGTGATCCCGTAGCTACGCAGCTCGCGTGCAAAGATGTCGCGCGTGCGTGCCTGCGCCGGAGTCCCCGACATGTGCGGTTCCCGCGACAATTCCCGGGACAGCGAGTCGGCCTTGGCCGGTGAGATTAGCCGCGCGGCCTGGGCCTCCAGTGCTCGCTCACGCGTGGTGCCGGACACCGTGAAGCCTACCATTGTCCGCAACTCATCGGCTGGCCGTGGTTGAGCGGGCAGGTTACGCGTTTGAGGAGGCGTTGATTGTCCCAATGCCGGGACCAGGGGGATGACGGCAAGTGCCGCTGCCGTGAGAATATTTTTACGTGGCTTCATACTTCTTCTTCCAGTTCATCGAGTGCGTGTCTGATCGCGATGCGGAGCTCTGCTTCTGGATCTTCGCTCATCGATATGGACGCGGAGAGCGCCGCGAACTTGGCAGTCATCTCTGACTCTATGAACCGATCGAAGTTGTGAACGCCGAGTAGCGCGAGCGATTGTACGGCGAGCTGTCTGAGGAGGTTGAGCGTCTCGCCCGAGAGTGCGGACAGCGCCTGCGGCTGTGGCAGCGGGACCACCGGCTCACGCCGCCGCTTGGGCACTTCGAAGAGCGAGCTCATCGGCGCAAGCGTTACGACGAACGACCCCGCGGTGTGCTCTTCCCACTTGATGATCACGTTGCGGCGTCGCAGCGAGGGAAAGAGGGCGAGGATACTCTGACGGACTACGGATACGCCGCCCTCACTGTTGTTACCGCGTCCAGTGATGATGAGCAGCTCGCCAGCACGCTCCACCTGCTTGGCCTTGATCCATCCTTCGGTGCGCGCGCGCGCCGCGTCCGCCGTCGGCAGCGATTCTCTCAAGTTGAGCGTGCGACTGACGCCGAAGCGCAGCTCGTCGAACGCCTTCTGGATACGTGGGGGATAACCTCGGGACATCAGTTAAAAGGTAGCAGCATCTCGTTTCGCTACTTGAGTGCGGCGCTCAAAACAACACCATCCGTCCGCTCCATCGGCCTCACGCCCACCACCCGCGCCAGCGTGGGCGCGATGTCGGCCACCAGGGCGCGCTCGGCGTACTTGCCGGGCTTGAATGGGGCACCGTAGAAAATGAGCGGCACGTGCGCGTCGTAGTCGTACGGTGACCCGTGCTCCGCGCTTCCGCCGCGGCCCCAGTAGCTGTACGGCGTGAGTGTCACCACCAGTGCCGCGACCGAGTCACTGTTGAACATGTGTAGCCATCGCCGCGCGATGTCGTCGTGCACGGTGTCGGCGCGAGCCAGCTCCGAAATTGTGTCCACCCGCCGCACTCCCGGAACTTTGAGAACGGCGACTCCAAATGCACGGATCAGCGAATCGGCGTTTATGCGCGCCGCACTCAGCGCCGCGCGATCGACCGTCAGCACACCGTCGCCAAAGGTGAACGCGGACCTGGCTACTCCCGCCCTCTGGAGCGATGCCCGTACGTCCTGTACGATCGGTGACAGATCCACATGCATCGCTCCAGCGTTGTTGTCGTGAACATGCACTTCTGGATACGGCGCGACGGCGTGATCAGCGGTCAGCGCGATCACGACGCTGCGCGGATCGCGGATGGCGTACAGCGAATCCAGGAACGCGCCGAGGGAGCGGTCCAACCGGAGGATCTGATCGTGCTGCTCCTTGGAGTCGGGGCCGAATGCGTGCCCGATCGCATCGGTGGTCGAGAGCGAAATCCCGAGCACGTCAGTGTGTGGACCAGCGCCCAGCTTCAATCCCCGCACTCCCGCGAGCGCCGCCTCCAACGTGAGCTGGTCCATCCATGGGTAGGACGGTAGATCGCGCAACTCTCTGGTCGTGTCCGACGTCATGACATGCGGAAACGCGATGTCGTTGCCGCCGTTCTCGATCGCCACGCTGTCCCGCTCGCTGTACGCGGACGCGGGTAAAATGGGGTTCCACGTCTTCCCCGCAAAGCTCTGCGCCCTGCGCTGCGCGTTGAAGGCTCTGAGCCAGCTCGGCAAACTATCCGCGTAATACGAGCTGGTGGTGAACGTCCCGTTCGGCGCGTACCAGTACACCGCCGACCTCGACTTCCCGATGGGTAGGATAGCGCCACGATCCTTGCGCGACACCGACAGCGCCCTCGACTTTGGATCAACCGAGCGGATCCAGTCGGTGAGCGTCGTCCCGCGAAAACGCTTGGGCGAAGCGCCGATCCCAGGCGCCATGACCAGTGTCTCGGTGGAATCGTTCACGCCTGCCGAGTTCATGGCGATTCCGGTGTGAACCGGGAATCGGCCCGATCCAATCACCGAGTGGCCGGGTGCTGTCTCGGTAATGGCGTGATCCTGGTACGCATCGGTGAATACAGCGCCGCCACGGTAGAGCCGTCCAAGACCGCCCGTCAGCTGTGGCAGGAAGCGCGTGAAATAATCCGACCGCATCTGATCGACAGTGATGAAGATGACCAGATCAGGTTTTGGATCGACCGCCCGTAGAGGTCGTTGGGCATGGGCCGCCGATATCGCGGTCATGCCCAACGCGACGGCAAGCGGAAGAAGGCGATTGTTCATGACGGATGAATTTATCGTAGGGCGCAGCTGAAGCCGCGCCCTACGCAGTCCGACGTTACACCGCGTCGCTCAAACTCGGGAATGCGAAATCCTTTGCCTTGACGGGTGGTACAACGATCGCGCCACCCGACTCCGTGCCGCCAATTCGCACCGGTCGGCCCAGCGCCTCCACGTTGTTCAGCATAAACAGCGGCGAGTCGTTGAAGCGAAAGTTCTTGATCGCGTGGGAAATCTTGCCGTTCTCGATAAGGAACGTACCGTCGCGAGTGAGCCCGGTGTACAGAATGGTGCGTGGGTCCACCTCGCGCAGATACCATAGCCGCGTGACGAGAATGCCGCGATCTGTGGACTTGATCATGTCCTCCAGCGACGTGGTACCGCCCGTCATTTTGAACGATGTAGGCGCGCCGGTCGCCTGCTTGCCCTGCTTCTTGGCCCAGAAGCGCGAGTAGTACAACTGCTTCAGCGTGCCGTTGTCGACCCAGACCTGCCGGCCGATCGGAAGGCCGTCATCGTCGAACGGCTGAGACCGGAGATCAGGGTCCGTCGGGTCGGAGATGATCGATATTCTGCTGTCGACAATTTTCTGTCCGATCTTGTTGCCACCGGCCGCGCCCTGCTTCACGAACGGGCTGCGTCCTTCATCCGCCTCGCGTGCACCGATGTAACCACCGATGAGCTGCACCAGATCACCAACCGCTTGCGGCTCCATCACAACCGTGTACCTGCCCGGCTCGACAGCCACCGGCGTGCGCGACAGTCGTGCCTTGTCGATTGCGTGATGCCCAAGCGCGGCGAAGTCCATCTGCGCCCAATCATTCACCTCGGCACCCGCCCACCCCGATCCGGTACCGTCGTTCGTCCTGACTGTGAGCGTGTAGTTGGCGGTGCCGTACGGATGGTGGCCGAACAGTCCCTTGTTGTTCCCGATCGCATACGAGCGACCGCGCACCTCGAGATAACCGGCGGCCTTGAGATCACCCGCCGCGCGCGCCGGCTCCAGCGCCGTCATCGCCGCACGCGCTCGTGCATCCGCGCTCGCCTCCGCCGTGGACGGAAAGTATGCATCGCTCGCCTTGAACTCCTGCGGCCCCAACTCCGGCATCGCTTCGGGGTCGTCGGGCGCAAGATGGGCCAGCGCTTCGGAGCTGGCTACGGCGCGGCGCATCCCCTCGTCACTCATGTCATTGGTCTGCACGGCCGCGTGCTTGGGGCCGAACGCGCTGATAACAACGAGTGAACTGTCCCCCACCCTGCCCGCTGTCGTAACACGATTGTCGGCGAAGCGAAGATTGGTCGTCGTACCGTCATCTAACATTACATGGATGGATTCGGCCTTGGACATCTTCACCGCGCGCTCGATGAGTGACTGCGCATCGCTTCTGCTCATCGGTGCGGTTGATGTTGCAGATGTCAAGGAATAAGGGCGGCTCATGCCTTTCTCCCGGTGTTGATGACGTTGATGTTGCGGAAGCGACTTGGAACACAACCGTGACTTACAGAGTTGACCTGACCCGGTTGCCCCTTACCATCGAAGAACGCGCTTCCCATCATGTAGGAGCTCTTGCCGCCGATCATGTCCATGGAGTTCCAGAAGTCGGGCGTACGCATCTGGTACGCAACATCCTTGAGCATGCCGACGATCTTGCCACCCTTGATCTCATAGAACAGCTGACCGCCGAACTGCGCGTTGTAGCGCTGCTGATCGATGGAGAACGAGCCGTCGCACATGATCGCGATGCCGCGATCGGTGGCCGCGATCAGATCCTCCCACTTGTTGTCCTTTGCTCCCGGCAACAGCGACACGTTCGGCATGCGCTGAAACTGGACGCTGGACCACGAGTCGGCGTTGCTGTTACCGTGCGAGCGCGTGGGTCTGTTCTGCGAGTCGTACCACCACTTGAGCCAGTTCGCCTGCTCCCGCGTGGTCTGGTAGTAGTTCACCACGCCATTCTTAATGATGAGGAACTCTTCCGGCTTGACGCCCTCGTCATCGTAGCCGATGGTCGCACAACCGCCCGGCTGGGACCGATCGCCCTGGATG
>JBPCNJ010000196.1:0-2694 GCA_051001375.1 Gemmatimonadaceae bacterium | reverse complement strand
GCGTTGTGCATCCTGTCTGGGCGATGATCGCCATGGCGGCAAGTGTTACCACCGTGTTGACAAACTCGTTCGCGGGGCGACTCGTACCGAAGCGCACGCGGCGCAGAGACAACGCTCACGCTCAGGATCGCCAACATGCACTGCGATAACTGCCTCGCGCAGATCAACGACGCCGCCACCGCGGTGGCGGGAGTGACCGGAGTGACCGGCGACCCCGCGGGGCAGACCGTGACGGTGACGTACCGTGTGGGAACGGCGGAGCCGGACGGGATCCGCGAAGCGATCGTCGAGCGCGGCTTCCGCATCGTGTGACAAGCCCGTGACAGCCTGTGACAGCCTGTGATAAGGTTGCGCCATGACGGATGGTTTACGGCCAGCACATCATAACACTCCCTAACGGAGAATGAGCAATGAAGAAAAACATCATCGTGGTCCTCATCGTCGCGGTCCTCATGGCGGGATTTGTCGTGGTTGCACGGGCAAAGACGGGGACGATCTCACCGCCGGTCACGGGCTTCCTTAACGGCCAGGAGATCCGCTTTGTCCACACCGAGGCCTCGAATCAGAAAATCGCTGACACGCTTACAGCGATGACCCACTCGCCGGTGCTGGTCGTCCCGTCACTCGCGCAGATGCCCGCGTCGATGCTCGCCAACGTGTACGCGTTCTCCAACGGCCTCAAGGGGACCGGGCCACTGGGCGGGCAGCCGGACGTCTTCGATAATCCACCCGGAACGCCCGGCTACACGCCGCTGCGCGCCCTCAACGTGATCGCCTGGAAGCCCGGAGTGTCGGCGCGCGAGCTGCGCTCGGCGGCCGAGGTGCTCACTGCCGAACAGAAGGGAGAGCTGACGATCACGAAGCCAGGCGTGGTCATCAACATGCCGCTGATCACCTGGCCGGGCGGGCGGCGCTAGTGGAGCGGAATTGGGCAGTGCGTGCCGTGAGCAGCGTACGCGTCGGTCCGCGTCGCGCCGCACTGGCGTTGGCTGGAAGTGCAATTGCTGCCCTGGCGCTCACGAAACATTCCGAGCGTGCGCACGCCCAGGATCGACCCGGGAATGCGAGCGAAATCATAATCTCGGTTCCAGGTGTGCCGGGACCGTACTGTGTATACGGGATCGACAAACGCGTACGCGATCTGGCCGGGATAGCGCAGGTCGATCTACTCTGGCCGGAAGAGAAGATCCGTGTAGTGCTCGCTCCCGGATCAAGCACTACCGCGGCCGATGTCCGACGTGCCGTCGAACGCTCGGAGTACCCGTACCACTACACCGTTACGCCGTGAACACAACGTGAGCACACTATGAAGAAACTGCGTGCGGGACTCACGCTCGTTGTCGCCACAGGCGTGGTCGCAGGTTCCGTTATTGTCACCAAGCGCCTCTTTCGTGCCACGCCGCGCGAGCGCTGTCGCGTGCTGCAACGCTGGGGAGCATCAACCCCTGCGGCAGCAGCAGCATTATCCGCTTCATCATCAGATACGGCCCAAATATTCCACCCCATGGGGCTCGCATGGGCAGACGGAGTCCTCTACGCCGCGGACGCCGAGCGTGGCGCCATCCTGCGTTACCGCGCCGACGGATCACGCCTTCCCGATTGGACCGGCTTTGCGCGGCCCGTTGCGGTCGCTCCGACCACGAGCGCCGTGTACGGAACGGTGTACGTGGCCGACTACCTGTCCGACCGTATTACCGCGCTCAATTCAGACGGCACAGTCGCTCGTGTGTGGGGACGGCACGGCAAGGGTGCTGGAGAGTTCGATGCCCCGAGTGGCGTCGCGGTGGACCGGCGCGGAAACGTGTACGTGACCGATTTCTACAACCACCGGGTGCAGCAGTTCACTACCGGTGGCAAGTTCGTCCGGGAGTGGGGGAGCCCCGGCCGGCGGAGTGGAGAGTTCCGCTATCCCACGGGGATCGCCGTGGCACCCTCGGGCGATATCCTTGTGGCGGACGGCTTCAACAACCGTGTACAGCGCTTCACCGCCGACGGCCGGTACCTGGCCAGGTGGGGCGGCACCGGATTCGGATTCGGCGGGAAGTGGCCTGGCTGGTTCCGTCTTGCCAAGGATGTCGCGGTCGATTCCGGAGGAAACATATACGTCGCTGACGCGTTCAACGGCCGTTTGCAGAAGTTCACGCCGGATGGACGCCTGCTCGCCTTGTGGGGCGATCGACACCGCGAGGGCGCATCGCTTCGCTACGCGTCCGGCGTCGCCGTCGACTCGGGCGGCAATGTTTACGTCGGCGACTGGTCCCGAAACCGAATCTGGAAACTAGAGTGCCGCTGATTTCTCTCACGCACGTGCTTCGCTGTGCACGCTGTCGGCGAACGAGGGCACCAGCTCGTCTCTCGAACATTCGACACGTCCCCATTGACCTTCTATCCGACTGGAAGGGTTAGCCTCAGACGGTAGGATGTACACGAGCATAGGCAGCAGTCACTTCAGGGCGGCCGGTGCCGTACTGCACGTCACATCGAAAAGGGAGATTAGTCATGGGAACAGCAACACAGCAGGGCACGAGCAACAAGCAGTCGATGGACGAGTGTATACGCGCTTGTCTTGACTGTATCCCGCTCTGCCAGCAATGCGCGAGCGAGTGCATCGATGTGAGCAGCAAGGATATGGCCCGGTGCGCCAAGCTCTGTCTTGATTGCGCCGACATGTGCAGCACATGCGTGAACCTCATG
>JBPCNJ010000195.1:0-7760 GCA_051001375.1 Gemmatimonadaceae bacterium | reverse complement strand
GGTGAGGAGGATGCGTTCACCGTCGCCCAACTCGATCTCGCGCGTGAGCGGGTCCAGCGTGGCGAACAGACGGTTCTCCACGAATACCGTTTCGTCGCCCGCCAGAACCCTCAGGATCGACGATTTGCCCGCATTGGTATATCCGACCAGGCTCGCCTGAAATTCGCTCTTCCTGGAGCCTCGCTGGACTTCACGAGAGCGCTGCACATCTTCCAGCCGCTGACCCAGGATCTTGATCCGGTGGCCAATGAGCCGTCGGTCCGTTTCCAACTGCGTCTCACCAGGCCCGCGCACGCCAATACCGCCGCGGAATTTCTCCAGGTGGGCCCACATCCGCGTCAGTCGGGGCAGCATGTACTGCAACTGCGCCAGTTCCACCTGCATCTTGGCCTCGCTACTCCGTGCGCGGGTCGCGAAGATGTCGAGAATGAGCTCGGCCCGGTCCATCACACGCAACCCTGTGAGATCCTCGATATTCTTGCCCTGGCTCGGGCTCAACTCGTCGTCGAACAGGAGCAACGTCGCGTCGGTTTCGGCGATTCTGCCCTTCAGCTCCTCAACCTTTCCCTTGCCTAGGTACGTTGCGGGGTTGGGGCGGTCGATCTGCTGCACTACCTCTCCCACCACCTGAGCGCCGGCCGTGTCGGCCAGCCGCTCCAACTCTTCCAGATGCTCAGCCGTCCGCTGGCGCGCCGCGCGACCCTTGCGTGGCGCACCCACCAGGATCGCGCGCTCGGTGGGAGCGGCCAGTTCTATCAGGTCTCTAGTCAATCGCTGCTTACCGTGTGGCCCCGCCGAACGTCGTGAAACGTCCGGTCTGATTGTATGGCTCGGTGAAATTTCCGATCGGTGTCGAGACCGTCACGTCGCCGAGCACGCGGTAATCCACCGCCCCCTTTCCGATGAGCTGCTTACCGGCGGCACCCAGCCCGGCATAGCTCAGCGTCACCGGCAGCTTCACGATGGTGGAGTCGCCACTCTGCACGGCGAAGTGCGTGTCGTACTGGCCCTCGCCCAGCGCGGTGGAGTCGACCATGAGCCTGTACGTGAGCTTTGTGGCGTCGAGCCGATACCCGTTCGGATTGTACACGCTCAGTACCACATCCAGTGAGCCACCAGTCAGGCCGATACCCCGCACTTGCAGGTCGCGAAACTTGACGATCGGCTGCTGGAACGCCGCGCGGCCAAGTGAAGCGCATGCAGAAAGTGCCAGCGCCGCAACCATCACAAATGTTTTCTTCATGTCCACATCTCCTGCACGGAAAGTGCCGAATCGTTGGATAAATTGTGCTCCCGCTCTAAGTTACCCCGCATCATGCCAACGGATCATATCAAGGTGCTGGTCGTGGCCGGCGCACGCCCCAACTTCATGAAGGTAGCCCCGATTCTGCGGGCGCTCACGGTCGCCGGACACAAGGCGGTGCTAGTCCACACGGGACAGCACTACGACGCATCCATGTCGGACAGCTTCTTCACGGAGCTGGGAATACCGGAGCCGGACTACCATCTGGGGGTCGGGACGGCGAGCCACGCGGTCCAGACGGCTCGAATCATGGAAGCGTTCGAGCCGGTGCTCATCAAGGAGCATCCCAACTGGGTCGTCGTTGTTGGCGATGTGAATTCGACGATGGCCGCCGCTCTTGTCGCGAGCAAGCTCAAGGATCAGGCGCACTGCAAGGTCGCACACGTCGAAGCCGGACTCCGCAGCAATGACTGGCGCATGCCGGAGGAGGTGAATCGCGTCATTACCGATCGCCTCAGCGACCTGCTACTCACCCCGTCCGAAGATGCCGCAGCGAATCTCGAGGGGGAGGGCATCGCATCCAATCGCATTCGCTTCGTTGGAAACGTCATGATCGACTCGCTGATGGCGCAACTGTCGGCCGCGCGCGAAACGAACACGCTCGAACGTCTGGGGGTGCGTCGCCGCCACTACGTTGCAGCAACGCTGCACCGCCCGTCCAACGTAGACGACGCGTCGGCGCTCCAGAACGTGCTCGGTGGACTTGCGCTGGTCGCCGAGTCGGTGCCGGTAGTACTGCCGCTGCATCCGCGCACGCGCAAGAACATCGAGCGGTTCCATCTGCACCAGATGCTCACACCGCTCACCACGCTCGACCCACTCGGCTACAACGAGATGCTCGCACTGACGGACGGCGCGCATTGCGTGCTCACGGATTCCGGTGGCATTCAGGAAGAGACAACGGCGCTCGGCGTTCCCTGCGTCACGCTACGGGAGCAGACCGAGCGCCCGATAACGATTACCCAGGGTACCAACCGCATGGCACCGTGGCCGCTGACCCCGCGAGGAATACTGGGCGCGTATCTGGAATCGGTAGCGGCCGTTGAGAACGGCGTCCCACGGAAACCGGCCGGCTGGGATGGGCACGCGGCCGAGCGCATCGTTCAGGCCCTCGTAGATACGCGCGCCTGACATCGCGCCCGTGATCGGACGCACGGCACCAATGTAGGGGCGACCGGCGGTCGCCCGCAGGGTTGAATCGCTGTACCCACCCGCGATGCACCACGATCCAACGCGATCCGATGCGCAACGAATACGGTACGACGGGCAGGGTACAATGGGTGAGCGTGCGGGCGACCGCCGGTCGCCCCTACGTTACGGCGCCGGTTGATTTTTTATTTCTGCCCACCAGGCGAGGCGCTTGGCAATGTCACGCTCGAACCCGAACGGGCCCGGCTCGTAGAACACGGATCCGCGTAGCTTCTCCGGGAGATATTCCTGTGCGATGTATGCGTCCGGGCTGTCGTGCGCGTACTGGTATCCTGCGTGATAGCCGAGGTCGCGCATGAGCTGCGTCGGCGCATTGCGGATGTTCATTGGTGGTCCCTCGCCTGGAGTGTCGCGCGCCGCTTCCATCGCGGCACTCAAGGCACGGTACGACGAATTCGACTTGGGCGCGGTCGCCAGATACACCAGCATCTCGGCCAACGGGAGATACCCTTCCGGCGGTCCGAGAATGTGATACGCGGTGCGTGCAGCGACTGCGAGTTGGAGTGCCTGCGGGTCGGCGACGCCGATGTCTTCAGCCGCCATCGCGATGGAGCGCCGAAAAATCGTCATCGGGTCCTCGCCTGCCTCGATCATGCGGGCGGCCCAGTAAAGCGCGGCTTGAGGATCGCTACCACGCAGACTCTTGTGCAGCGCGGACAGAAGATTGAAGTGTGCCTCGCCGCTCTTGTCGTGCAGCGAGAATCGCTTCTGAAGCGCACCGCGAACCACATCCACGCTTATCTCGCCGCCGTCGGGGACATCCAGCGCGGCCGCTTCGAGGGCCGTGAGCGCGCGGCGCGCGTCGCCGTCACTCTCGCGCGCGAGAGCACCGCGCGCATCTTCGGCGATGCTGATACTGCGTGCGCCCAGCCCGCGCTCTTCATCGTGCAGCGCCCGGTCGATCAGCGCTGCCAGATCACCTTCGGTCAACGATTGGAGTACGAAAACGCGCATGCGCGAAAGCAATGCACCGTTCACCTCGAACGACGGGTTCTCGGTTGTCGCTCCAACCAGCGTGATCGTGCCCTGCTCCACGTGCGGCAAAAAGGCGTCCTGCTGCGCACGATTGAATCGCTGGATCTCGTCCACGAACAGGATCGTACTGCGCCCGTCTACTAACCTCTCCTCCGCCTCCACGACAATTTCGCGAATGCGCGGCACACCCTCGGTGACAGCTGAGAACGGGACGAACTCGCTATCCGTGTACTGCGCGATGATCCGACCCAGTGTCGTCTTTCCCGTACCCGGCGGACCCCAGAATATCATCGACCCAACGGTGCCGCGCTCGATGGCTGACCGGAGCGGCTTACCCTCCGCGAGCAGATGCTCCTGCCCTACGAATTCGTCCAGCGTGCGCGGGCGCATCCGCGCCGCAAGCGGCTGAGCGGACGAGGGAGGATTGAAGAGCGACGGCTCCGGTTTGGATCGGTGACGTTTGGGCATATGTTTCGGCTACATCGATGAAAGCGCGGTATGCCCCGCCGCGTAGCCAAGACAGCCGCCGAAGAACGCGGCAGGCAATCGCCAGCCGGTCTTGTGCTGGAACTCGGGCACGAGGTTGGAAGCAGCTACGTACAGCGTCACGCCGCCGGAAAGCGCTAACCCGTATTGCTTGAGCGGTCCGAACAGCTCGGTAAAGACCGCGCCGACCACAGTCGCCAAACCGAGCAGCGCAGCGGCGCCCAATGCCCTGTTTCGCTCGAAACCCGCGGCCAGGAACAGGCTCGATACCGCTGATCCTTCCGGAAGCTTGTGCAGCACGATCGCGGCGACCACGAGTGTCCCCACCGTCGAGCCCGCGGCGAAACCGCTCGCGATCGCTACGCCATCCACCAGCATGTGCAGCAGCAACCCGATGAGGGCCGAGATGCCCACGGCGCGCGTCACGTGATGCGTCTCCTCGCCAAAGTGGAAGTGCGGGACGAGCGTGTGCTGCGTGAGATGCACCGCCAGATAACCGACGAGCACCAGCCACGCCGCAATCGTCCCATGCGCACGAATTGCCTCGGGGATCATGTCCACCAGCGCCACGGATATCATGAAGCCGGCAGAAAAGGCGATCAGCATGTCGAGATCGGCGGCAGTCCATACTCTGCGCCCCGTGACCAGTGCGGCGCCAATAACATTCGCGAGCGCAGCGATAACTGCCGCGAGCAGCGCGGCCGCGCTCACACTCGGTGTCACGCGTTCCGCGTACGCGTGAGCGCCAGTCGTTCGGCGGCGGCCGCGATCGCGGAGCTCAACGCGGGCGCCGCCGCGCGATCCCATGGCTGTGCGCGCCACGGCTTGTTCGACACAGCGCCGTAGTGCTCCAGACCCTTTGCCTGGAGCAAATACAGCCACCGATCGCTGCGCGCAAACGCGTACAGGTCGAGCTCCGCGTTGAGCGAGAGCTGGTCGTCGGCGGTGTAGATGGACACATCCACGCCGCCATACGTCGCCATCGGAACCTTGAGGCGCGCGAGTGCATCCCGCACATCGGGCAGCGCGATGTCGGTTCCGTCCCACGCTTGCCTGCTACGGCGGTCCGTGAGTGTCAGATCCACGGCTGGCGGAAGGTGCTCGCTCAACACGTACAACAGATCGACCGCGCGCTCCGCGTTTGCCGCCACGTGCGCTTCGAAATAACCCTCCGGTGTTTGCTCGAACGTGAAGCCATCAGATCCGGACCGGAACCTGCGCCAGACAGTTCCCTGCTCCTCTCTTCCTCGAAAGATCACTCCGCACGCTCCGCATATGTAAGCAAGAAGTCGCGCGTGTTGCGCGTTGGGTCATCCAGCACCAGCTGCAACAGTGCGCGAAGCGCGGCGCCAAGCCCCTTCCCCTTGATGCCGAGCGCGACCAGGTCGTCGCCGTTAATCGCAAGATCAGAGACCTCGACGGGATCACGATACGCAATCCTGACAGCGCGCCGGTAAACCGCTTCAACCCGCTGGCGCGACGGCGCGTCGCGGCCACTCTCGCGTTCCGCCCACCAGAACGCGTCGGCCAGGCGAAGAACAGGTGCAAGGCGCGTGCGACCGGCGCGCCCTGCCCATTGCCTCAGCACTGCGTCCGGCGGCGACTCGGCCCCCATCAGTGCGTGTTTCATCTCGCGGCCCATTGCGTGCCACCGCTCGGCCAGACCACCGATCCAGGCGACATCGGAGTTGGAGAACCTGAGCGCCTTCAGTGTTGGAATGGTCGTGCCCGGCTTGGCCGAGGCGAATAGCGCCGCGAGCCGCGTGATGAAACGCTGCGGCCGGCCCGGTAGCATCGGCAGTCGCAGGTGATCCAGCGCGAGCAGCTCCACGTCCGTGACTCCTCCGAGTGCGGGTACCAGAGCCGCAAACGCGCCGGACTCCTTCCACATGTGGAACGCGCGGCTTGGCAGCGCGACCTGCTTCATCGTCTTCTCGATTTCCTGGCGCACCCGCTCCGGCGACAGCCGTCCGAGGTGTGGCGCGCTCGACACAATCGCCTGCCATGTAGCGGGCTCGATCTCGAACCCGAATCGCGAAGCAAAGCGGATTGCACGCAGCGCACGCAGACGATCCTCGCGCATGCGCTCCTTGGCGACGCCAACCGCGCGCACGGTCCCCGCGGCAAGATCATCGCGGCCGCCGAACGGATCGCGCAGCTCGTCACGCGTCGGTGAGTACGCGATCGCGTTGATCGTGAAGTCGCGGCGCGCCAGATCATCGTCCAGCGACGCACCGAATTTGACGACCGCGTGCCGACCGTCGGTTTCCACATCTCTGCGGAAAGTCGTCACCTCGTGCATCACGCCCGTTTCGTCCAGAACGCCCACGGTGCCGAACTCGATACCGACCGGTACAGTGCGGCGGAAGAGTCGTTGCACCTGCTGCGGCTTCGCGCTGGTCGCGAAATCCCAATCCAGATTCGGAATGCCGAGCAGTGCGTCGCGCACCGCGCCGCCGACGCACCACGCCTGATGCCCCGCAGCTTCCAGAACGCGCGTGATCTCCACGACCGGCTCTGGTGGCTCTACCAGCACGGCTTGCAGGTCGGTCTACGCGGCAAACAGCGCTCGCAAAGCCGCCCCGTCCGCGCCCGCTCCAAGTGCAAGCATGAGATCGATGCGCGCCTGCTGCGGCCGTCGCGCGCCGGCGAGGATCGCGCCCATGTTCTCCAGCGTGCGGCCACCTCCCGGATACGCGTAGGTGTGGCCCACGCGTCCGCCACCCGTGCGCGACGTAATCAGCACCGGCTTGCCCGCCTCGATGAACCGAGCGAGTCCAGGGACCATTTCCGGTGGCACGTTGCCGCGCCCCATCGCCGCGATCACCGCACCGCACGAGTCCGCGCACGCGGCATCGAGTAGCCGGGAATCAGCGCCTGCGACCGCGAAGAAGACATCAACAGGCGTCGCCGGTTTTACTGGGACGATGGCCGGCGGCGGTGGCGGTAGCTCGCGCTTGAAGATCACCTCCCCCTCGTCCAGATATCCGATCGGGCCAAGGCCGGGGCTCTCGAATGCATCCAGCAGCTGAGTGTTTGATTTCGTTACATCGAAAGCGCTGAAAATCTGGCCGCTCAGAACCACCATCACACCCTGCCCGATCGCCGCGTCGCTGGCAGCGACGCGAACGGCCTCGAACAGATTGGCAGGCCCGTCCCACCCAAGATCACTCTGAGTACGCATCGCGCCGGTGAAGACGACCGGCTTGGCCGACTCGAGTGATCGGGCGGCCATGTATCCGGACTCTTCCAACGTGTCCGTTCCGTGCGTAACGACAACCCCGTCGACGTCGTCACGCGCAAGCTGCTCCGCGATAGTGTTGCGGAGCGACCACATTCGCTCGACAGTCATATGCGGGCCTGGGAAGCGGCCCCACTCCACCGTCTCAATGCAGGTCGCGCCTGCCAGTCCGTGGGTGGCCTGCATGATCTCGTCGGCGGTGAGCGCGGGCGTGGCGCCACCGGCGGTGGGATCGTTGCGCATGGCGATCGTCCCACCGGTGAATAGGATGACGATCACGCCGTGTCGATTGAGTCGGCCGTGCCGCGACCGGATGAAATGCGTGTGATCACACGCAGTACAGCATCCGCGCTCGCGCCGACATCGGTCCCGCATTCTGCTGCAACTTCGCACGCGTACGTGACCAGCGCGTCAACGACGAGCAGATCCGGCGCGGAGCCGCGTGTCTCGCAGCCGCCCGTCAGGAGATTGCGCAGCGCGGTTGCGGCCTCGACAGCAATCGCGTCCACGCCAAAGGCGAAGGGAGAACCCGTGGTCCCCGCCCTC
>JBPCNJ010000194.1:0-7638 GCA_051001375.1 Gemmatimonadaceae bacterium | reverse complement strand
GCCGACGAGCGGGAGCGCTGCAACAGCCGCGAGTCGACCGAGAAAACCGCGGCGGGGTGTGGGGCTGGAAAGGTCGATCATTGTGGCTCCGGTTCAGTTCAGCGCGGCAGCAGCATCGGTGGCCAGTGCGAATGCGCAGGTGTGGTCGATCGACCCTCGGCCGCGTCTGACCCATCTATAGCACCATAGTGCCGGTCACGCAATGCATTGCTCTCAAGACTATCACAGTAGCCGGACTTGGAATCGGGACCGTGAGGACCATTGCGTGCACCAGCGTGTCAGCCGTTGTCGCACGGAATTC
This sequence comes from Gemmatimonadaceae bacterium, assembly GCA_051001375.1. Lineage (GTDB taxonomy): Bacteria > Gemmatimonadota > Gemmatimonadetes > Gemmatimonadales > Gemmatimonadaceae > Fen-1247. The sequence continues at coordinate 7,337 of JBPCNJ010000194.1, read as the reverse complement.
CAGCTGAGATTGGCGCAAACCATCTTGAACCTGAATCTGGCAAGACGTCATGAACACACCGATAGCGCGGGAGGATAAGGCGCCCGAATATCTGGCGACGCCGAGCGCTGTGTAGCGTTGAGCGGTTCGGTGCATTCACGCACAAACAGTGGTAGGCTTCTCCAGTCAGCTGAGTTCTTTGGCAAGCCATGCTTCGGCGAAGCGGACATCCCGCATCACGGTTGGGGGTGAGACGGCGAGCACCACCGCTGCTTCGTCGAGCGTCGGGCCGGCGAAGTAACGCAGCTCGACGGCCTTGGCCGGACGTGGGTACAGCGATTCCAGTTTGGTGAGTGCGTCGTCCAGTGCCAGCAGCATTCCTGGGTCTTCGGACGCAACGACTCCGGCATCGCCCAGCTTTGCGGTTTCGAAATCAATTTGAATGGGCGCACCACCGCGTTTGTGCGTGTGGTGCTGCCTTGCATGGTCGATCAGAATGCGGCGCATGGCGGTAGACGCGACGGCGAAGAAGTGAGCTCGGTCTCGCCACTCAGCTCCGCCGCTCTCGACGAGCCGCAGGTAGGTCTCGTGTACCAGTCCCGTAGTGTCGAGAGTGTGACCAGGATGCTCGACACGGAGCCTTGCGCGGGCGAGCCGGCGCAACTGGTCGTATACGAGTGGAATCAGGACTTCGAATGCGCCGTCCTCGCCCGCGCGCCACCGGTGCAGAATACTGGTCAGGTTCTCGGCTTCATCGCGTAACGGCTGCATTCGTCTATCTCGACTCGAGCATCTGTATTGCCGTAGTGACGGCATGATCCACGGAGAGACTGATGCCGGCGGCTCGGATGTCTACGAATGCGGCGCCGAGTGCGCTTTGGCTCTCGCGCCATGCTGACGCGCGCGCGGCCGCGTATCGTGGCGCCGATGGAATCGCCAAGTCTGAGCGCAGCTGGTCGGCTGCGGCGTGGAGCGACGTCGCCAGATCGAACACGCCTTCATCCCATCCGATTGCGGATGCCGCCTCGATTCCGTCAATGACGGTGGGGATCGTACCGTAGTCAAGCGCGTCGCGAAGCGCGTCCACGAGCAGCACGCGCCCACGGCCGCGCTCTCCTCGCCGGTGCACCACAGTCGCTAACAGGATTTGCGCGTCGGCCAGGCCCGCGCGACTTCCCATCTCACGCCGCAGTGCGAGAGCCTCGCCGAGCGTGGACTGGGCTCGTTCGAGTTCTCCCCGATCGCGCCAGATGAGACCGAGGTCCGTGAGTCCGGATGCCAACGGCCAGAGGCGGCCTTCAGCCCGCAGTAGGGGATACCCGTCGGCGATGGTCGCGGCGTGATCGCCCGGCTCGCCCGCCGCGTGGCGCGCCGCGGCGATATGTGCCAGAGTGAGTAGGCGATATCCACGATCCGCCACGGGCTCAAGCATCGCCAGTGCCTCCTGGTGCAGCATCGTCGCGCGCGCGGGATTGCCCTGTCGGAGCGCGAGAAGTCCCATCCAGCCCAGAGAAAACCCGACCGACCGCTGGTCGCCCCGCGCGCGGTGACGCGCAAGTCCTTGAGCGAAGTACTCCTCCGCGCGCGAATACGCTCCGCGCAGCATTGCGATCCAAGCGAGGTTGTTCAGCGACAGTGCGATTCCGACGTCATTGCCATCTGCACCGTGGAGCGCCATCGCCTCATTCGACATGCGCTCGCCTTCCGCGAGATCGCCCGACACCCACGCGGTCCATCCCAGATGGTTCAACACCGACGCGACACCCGCACGATGATCCAATTGTCGCTGAACGGCAAGCGCGCGTCGGAAGTGGTCGCGCGCGTCGACATACATGCTGCGCGTGAACGCGAGCACACCGGCATCCGCCAGCAACTGCGCGTACAGTTTCGGATCGATCCGCGCTGACTGCTCCAGGGCCGCGATCACACGCCGGACATACGTCACTCCCTCAAGCAGTGGTCCACGCGTCAGCCACAACCGATGCAGCGCGGTCGCGAGCCGCGCTGCATCGGTGGCCGCGTTATCTCGATCCTCTCGATCCTGTTGTATGTCTGCCGCCACTGTCAACGATGTCTCCAGCGCGACGCGAAGATTTGCGTACTCGCGCTCTAACCGGTCGAACCACTCGCCTTGTGTGGGGCCGCGGAGCTGTGGCGCAGCGCGCTCGGCGAGCGCGACAAAGTAAGCGTAGTGCGCTCGCCGGGCGGCGCTCTCCTGTTTGATTCCCTGGAGACGCTCCAGTCCGAACTGCCGGACAACTTCCAGCATGAAAAAACGTGGTTCGCCATCCGCTTGCTCTTCCTGTCGTAGCAGGCTTCTGTGGCAAAGAGAGGCGAGAACAGCGAGAACATCAGTCGTAGTGCGAGCCGCACTCTCACTCGCCGCGATGTCGTCGAGCTGGTTGCCGACGGATGTCGCCGCATCGAGCGAAATTCCGCCAGAAAAGATCGTCAGGTGATCGAGAAACGCGCGCTCGCGTTCCGTGAGCAGAGCATAGCTCAAATCGACGACGTTGCGCATGGTGCGGTGCCGGTCTGCCCGGTCTCTCGTGTCAGATCGCAGGAGATCGAGGCTATGATCCAGACGGCCGAGCAACGCTCGCGGTGACAGCAATTTTGTCCAGGCCGCCGCCATCTCGATCGCGAGCGGCAGACCGTCCAGCCGCTGACATATCTTGGCCACCGTTTCAAGATCGCGATCGTCGAGCGCGAAGTCTGGCCGAACATTACGCGCGCGCTGAGCGAACAACCGAACTGCTTCGGTTTCGTGCGCGGTCTTGTATACGTTCACCGCCGCGCCCATCGGAGTCGTGAGTGGCGGGATCGGAAATTCCTGCTCGCCCTGAAGACCGAGTGGTGTTCGGCTGGTCGTAACTATCGAGAGGCGCGGGCATGCCACGAGTATCTCAGCGACGAAGTCTGCTGCGCCAAGCACGTGCTCAAAGTTGTCGAGCACGAGAAGAGTGTGTCGATCGTGCAACACCGCCGCGATGCGCACCGAAACCGGTGCGCCGCCGAGATCGCGAATGCCGATCGCCTGGCCGACGCTCGATGCGACGAGACTCGGGTCCGACACGTCCGCTAACGGGACGAACCATACCCCGTCGGCGTACCTTTCGCGTATGCGCGGTGTCAGCTCCAGGGCAAAGCGTGTTTTTCCGGTGCCACCAGGGCCGGTGCACGTCAGGAGACGCGCGTGGTTCAGCAGAGATTCCGCGACGGTGAGCTCGCGCTCGCGCCCAATAAAGATCGTGAGCGCGGCCGGCAGTGATCCGCCCCTGAGATCGTCGCGCCGAGGTTGCACGCGCAATTGCCGCACATCGGAACTCGGCGTCGTGAGTCCGCTGCCACGTGACGTATCGGCCGAATGTTTCAGCTCGTGCGCAACCGCATTCGCGGATGCGGGGCGACCTGTTACGTCCTTCTGTAGCAGGGCCGCGACGATCGCGCACGCGTCGCCAGAAATCTCCCGGTCCGTTGGAAGCGCGGGCGGATTGTCGTGAAGGATCCCATGTAACAACACCGCGGGGTTATCACCCGAGAATGGACGACGTCCCGCCAGCATCTCGTAAAGCACGACGCCGAGCGCCCACAGGTCGCTCCGGCCATCAACCGCTTCCCCGCGCACTTGCTCCGGTGATGCGTATGCGAGGGTCCCAATCATCGCCCCGCGTATCGTCGGGTCCTGGCCAGCGAGTTTCGCGACTCCGAAGTCGGCAAGTTTTACCGCTCCGCTCGTGTCGAACAGAATGTTCGCCGGTTTCACGTCGCGGTGTACCAGCCCTACGCCGTGCGCCGCGGATAGAGCCGCGGCGATCTGCGACGCAATTCGGCATGCGTCCGCGGGTGTGACATCGCCCGATGCGAGTCGCTCGCGCAGCGACTCGCCCGGATAGTAGGCCATCGCGATGAACAGTCTACCGTCCTCGGCCTCGCCAATGTCATAGACCGTCGCGACGTGGGGATGATCGAGGCCGGCCGCCGCGCGGGCTTCGGCGATGAACCGCGCGGCGATGTCGCCGCGCTTCTCGATGCCTGTGGTGAGGAACTTCAGCGCGACGTGACGGTCGAGCTGTGTGTCGCGCGCGAGATAGACCTCGCCCATTGCGCCTCGCCCGAGGAGACGCGCAACACGATAGCGCCCCGCGATCAGTCCAGCGCCATCGAACCCAGCGCCATCGAACCCAGCGCCATCGAAGGCTTGCGGAGTAGCCAACGCGCCGAGGAAATCGCCAGCCCGATCCGCCGCCGTGAGCAATGCGGCCACCTCGGCCGCAAGCTCGTCATCGACCGCGGTCTGCCGAAGATACGCCTCGCGGGCGGCCGGCTCGACGTCAGCCAACTCGTCGAAAAGGCGCTGAACTTCCGAAAGTCGATCCTGCGCCATACTGCCAATATACGGCGAGCTGATTGGGACAACGAGGCAGGCCGCCCTGCTACGCCGTGGGACAATGACGAGCGCATGAAATTATTCGCCGGAATTATCGCTTATCAGTCAGCCCCTTGGAACGGGGCGCGGACGGCCAAAGCGCTTCGGCCGAGCTGTCTGCCGGTCCACCGCGGTTCCGCGGATGGGAGCGACTCACGAAGCCGGAGATGAGTGCTAACGAGATGATACACGTGACTACCAGACGCTCCACCAGCATCCGCGCGGCCGTGGTCGTGACAGCTGTGCTGACGGCTTCTATCGCAGCAGTGACCGCATGCAGTGACAACGCGGCGCCGGTGGCAGCGCCCAAGGCCCAATACGGAGCGCCGGTCGTCTTCGGACAGGGAAGCGCTCGCACGTTCGTAACGTTGGACAACACCGGGGCTCCGGCCTCGGTCGGTCTCACCCTCTCCGAATCTGCGCTGGCGAATCTTCCGGTCACGCCGATGCCGGGAATGCCATCGGCGCTGATGGTCAACTTACCGATGCCGGCAGCGGCGCAGGCGACGGGGATCGACCACGCAACGGTCGACTGGAATCCTCAGGGACACGACCCCGTCAAAGTCTATGGGGTGCCGCATTTCGATTTCCACTTCTACATGATCTCGCCGAGCGCACAGGCCGCCATCTCACCGGCGGACCCGCAGTTCAATCAGAAGCTGGCCAACCAACCCGGCGCGCAGTTCCGTCCGACCGATTATATCCAGAGTCCGGGCGGCGTGCCGATGATGGGAGCGCACTGGGTGGACCCGACGGGCCCGGAATTCAACGGCCAGCCGTTCCAGAGCAGCTTCATCTACGGCTCGTACGACGGGCAGTTCATCTTCATCGAGTCGATGATCGCCAAGTCGTATCTCGAGTCGCACCCCAACGTATCGGCGCAGGTGAAGCAGGCGTCGGCGGTAAATATTCCCGGCTACTACCCGGCGACCTCGACAATCGCCTACGACGCAGCCGCGAAGGAATACCGGATCACGTTCGCGGATCTCAGGAGGCGGCCGTAGCCGAGGCCGACGTGCGGCGCGCAAATGTAAACGCATTTGCATTGTTCTCAGTCGTCGCGTAGCATGTGGCATGGTCGCTCCACAGCAGTCACCGGCGCCGGCATTGGCATCATCATCTGCGCCGGTCTGGGCATCGGGGCGAGCTCGGTCGCTCATTCCGGGCGTGTTGTTATCGGCCGCTATCGGCATTGTCGCTTACCTGCTCCAATCGGTCGAAACGAGGTGGCTGGGACACGCCATATTCGAGGCCCTCGTCATCGCGATAGTGCTCGGCATGATCGTGCGCACCAGCTGGACACCTCCAGCAAAGTGGCAGTCGGGAATCGACTTCTCGGCAAAGCAGATTCTCGAGCTCGCGATAGTGCTGCTCGGGACGTCGGTCAATCTTCCGCTACTACTGCGCGCCGGACCGGTCCTTCTGGTCGGCATCGCTGTGACCGTGGTGAGCGGCATCGTCGTGGGGACGATACTCGGTCGCGCGCTGGGGCTGGAGACGCGCCATGCGGTTCTGGTCGCGTGTGGCAACGCCATCTGCGGCAACTCGGCCATCGCAGCGATCGCGCCCGTCATCGGCGCAAAGCGCGAGCACGTCGCCTCAGCCATCGCGTTCACGGCAATCCTAGGCGTCGTCGTCATTCTCACGCTGCCGCTCCTTATCCCCGTGCTGCATCTGTCCTTCTACCAGTATGGCGTTCTCGCCGGAATGACTGTGTATGCGGTGCCGCAGGTTCTGGCCGCGGCGTTCCCAGTGAGCGCGCTCAGCGGCGAGGTGGGCACTCTCACGAAACTTGTCCGAGTGCTCCTGCTCGGTCCCATCGTGCTCTGCTTCGCGCTGTTCATGCGGCGGCGGCGCGCCGACACAGCAAAGGCTGACGAACGGCAGGGCTTCCTAGCGCGTCTCAACAAGTTCGTGCCCTGGTTCATCATCGGCTTCATCGTTCTCGCGGTCGCGCGCTCGGTGGGATTGCTTGGCGACGCGATCGCGACGCCGCTTCGGAGCGCATCCACCTGGCTGACAATTGCAGCAATGGCGGCCCTCGGATTGGGAGTGGACCTGCGAGCGATGCGCCGGGTTGGGCTACCCGTAGTGCTCACGGTGACAGGATCGCTGGTCGTGATAGTCGTGCTCAGCGCGACGGTGGTCCTTCTCTTTGTGCACGCATGAAGGGTTGCGGAGGGTTGCACCCATGAACGTGCCAGGCGTACGGATGTCGGTGGACTGCATTTTGCTGCGGATTCTTCCGGCAGGCGAGCGGATGCTGGCCGGCTTACCCGCGGACCTGTGGGCTTCGAGGTTGGCATGAATAAGGATTTGCGCGCCACACTAGGCGGCGCCGTGGCCGGCGTGGCCGCGACGCTTCCCATGAGCGCCGTGATGTTCGCCGCGAAGAAGGCGGGGCTGATGGGCAAGTACCCAGCGGAGCTCATCGCCCAAAAAGGGCTCGCCGCGGCAGGAGTCCAGCCGAGTCAGGGCAAGACGACGACCGCCGCGCTGGTTGCGCACTTCGGGTTCGGTGCTGCAACGGGCGCGCTGTTTGGTCTGTTATATCGCCGGACACAGTCGCTGGGACCACCAGTCGTGCGTGGGATCGGATACGGCCTTGCCGTCTACACGGCCAGCTACGCTGGATGGATTCCGGCGGCTGACATAATGCCGCCACCGACGGCCGATCGGCCGGGCCGGCAGCCTTCGATGATCGTGGCGCACATGGTATTCGGCGCGGCACTCGCGGACCTCGTCGACGGGTTCGTGGCGCAGAAGTCCGAGACGTAGGCCGGACACAGTTGGTGGGCATTCCCGGTGGGGCGTACGGCGGCGTGCGGCAGCGGATCGGGATGATCTGCGTGCTGCTCGCTGTCGCGAACATCGGCGCGTGGGTATGGGCGCTGGCCGCCTTTCGACACTATCCGCTGCTGCTCGGGAC
>JBPCNJ010000193.1:0-11220 GCA_051001375.1 Gemmatimonadaceae bacterium | reverse complement strand
ACGGTGTCACGAGCGCCCAGCATTGACACGAGCGGCCCGAACACCTGAGCGCCACCGAGATCTCGCAGCGACCACACCGCGCGCAGATGAAGCTGGTCGCCCGAGACCATCGCGGCCACATCGGTGGCGTTGGGCGGGAGCTGCTTTGAGCTCTCCTGAAGCAGGTAGGCCACTGCCTGGGAGGGTGTCAGGTTGGCAAAAACCTTTCCGCTCGCCATTCTTAAGGAGTCGACCGCGACGGATGCAGCGGCTCCGTCCGCCGGATTGACTGGGCGCCAGACTCCGGACGCGGCTACTGCTGGCGCGGCGGTGTTCACTCGCACCATCCACCAGTAGTAGGCACCTCCAGCGAGGAGCGCGAGTATAACAAGGCAGCCGAGCCGCCGGAGGCAACCGAACATGCCGAAAGCTAGTCCTTCGGCTCTCCATCGCACACCCGCTGTTTACTGGCCCGTGACGAACGGGCGACCATCGAGTGACCGCGGTCGCTCTACAGTGTGTCCCGAACTTGTGTCCCGAACATCCGAGTGATTCCGCAATGTTCTGCAAGATCCGTGTAGCACGGCTGGCCACGATGGCGCTCCTCGCTGGCGTCCTAGCTCTGGGCTGTTCTGGCTCCGACAGCGTGGCACCGACTTCCGCGCACGTGGCGAGTATCCTCTTCCCTTCGTCTCCCGATTCGATCGTACTCGGGCAGGCTCGGCAGCTGTCGGCAATTACGCAGGACGCGAAGAATATCACGCTCCCAGGGCGCACGGTAACCTGGGCTGTCGGTGACTCGGCCGTCGCGCGCGTCACCACTGGCGGGATGGTGACAGGGTTGCAGCTGGGCACGACGCAGATCACAGCAGTGAGCGAGGGAATTACCGCGTCATTTACGCTCAACGTGGTGAAGGTGCCCGTTGCGCATGTCCAATTCGCGGCGGCGACGCAGCCGCTCAATGTCGGCGATTCGCTCGTCGTCAATGCGAGCCTCTCCGACGCTTCGGGCGCACTACTCACTGATCGCACAGTGAGTTACGTGTCCAGCGCGCCAAGCGTGGCCACGGTTACGGCTGACGGATTGGTACGCGCCATCGGTCCCGGAACAGCCACCGTCACGGCCACAGCGGGCGGCGTGTCAGGACAGTTATCGGTGCAGGTGCGATCGCTGCCGGTAGCACGCGTGGTGATCACGCCCGGCACCCTCGATCTGGCGACCGGTATTTCGGGTGCGCTCACCATCGTGACGCTCGATGTTCGCGGGAACTCCGCGAGCGCCACAAACGTCGTGTATGCATCGTCGGATCCAAACGTCGCGACGTTCGGGGCGCCGGGCCGTTTTGTGGCGGTTGCCCCGGGTCATGCAGTACTCACGGTTACGGCCGACGGGGTGAGCGGCACGGCCCCGGTGAATGTGCAAACTCTGCAACCGGGGACGTTCCACTTCGATCTCCGCTTTGTCGGAGTGCCTGACGCAAATCTGGCGGCTGCGGCCAAGCGAGCTGCTGCGCGATGGGAGCGGGTGCTTCCGGAAGCGCTCGCGTCACAGTCGGTAAGTCTGCGCGCGGGCCAGTGCGAGACTCTCGCCCCGGCCATCTCCGGGACGACGACCGGGATCATTGTCACGATCGCCAAGGACAGCATCGACGGGCGTTCCAAGGTTCTGGCCGAGGCGGGCCCGTGCGTCCTGCGTGCAGACGGCTTTCCCTCGGTTGGCGCAGTAGACGTCGATTCGGCGGACGTGGCGACAATGATCCAGCGTGGGACGCTCGAAAACGTGATCACTCACGAGCTCGGACATGTGCTCGGCATCGGCACCATCTGGCAGGACGGAACGCGTCATCAGCTCCTGGCCGACACTGCAGGCGCGGACCCGCGGTACATCGGGGCTGCGGCCATTCACTCGGCCGTGGATATCGGCTTCCTCGGCGGGGATTCCACGCGCGGAGTCGAAGTCGAGAACGTCGGAGGCGAAGGGAGCCGATTGGGGCACTGGAGGGAATCCGTCTACAGCACCGAGCTGATGACGAGCGTTGACGGGCCGGGCAATACTGCGCCGCTCAGTCGAATTACGGTCGGCTCCCTGCACGATCTCGGCTACACCACGCTCGATGCTGGAGCCGATTTCTTTTCCTCGGCAACGGCGCGGACCGGAGGGCTTTCGGTATCGGTTGGAGTTTCGCCGTCGATCGGCATAGTGCTGCGCCCGCGCGAGGACCGCGAGATCCTGCGGCGTCCCCGCTTTGTCGCAACGCCGTCAGGACGAATGGCGCCGATTCCCGGCGCGAAGACCACCCAGGAATAACGCGCGGCAGACGAATGGACGGAGGCGCGGCAAAATGCCGCGGCTTACGGGCCGCGCGTTGCGCGGCCTACTCCATTGCGAACTCTTTAGAGAACGCGACGTCGAACGAGAAAGTCTTACGCTTGCTCTTGGACTCGATCACGTCGGCAATGCGGATGAGTCGCGCTGGAATTTGGAGTACCTTTTCCTGCGCTTTTTTCCCCATCTCGTTAAGCCCGTCCATCTTGTCAATGGTCCAATAGCGAATCAGCTCTTCGACAATAGCTAGATAGTCACGCGGTCCGTAGATGCCGGCTCTCCGCACCACATCGGAGAGCTCGCGGAAGTGCGGCATGCTCACGCCGGGCATGTCGATCGCGGGCATGAGCTTGGCTGCGGCGTCGAGCGCCTGGTTGGGGTCGCGTTCCAGCACTGCCTTGAACACGGTGCGGTAGAAGGTGTAGTGCCGCGCTTCTTCCTTGGCGACGTTGGCGAGCACCGTTCCGATGGTAGGCTCATACTGCGCGGCGAGCTTGCCCGTGTTGGCGTGCGACACCTGCGTGGCCCGCTCCTGAAGCGACGTGTACACGAAGACGCGGTACGGATCGCGATCCCACGCCGGCGCGAAGCCAGCGCGGATGTAATCAAACTGCATCTTCTCGATCACGAGCGCGTCGAATATCTGGGCGTCATGCGCGTAGTCGTGTAGCACCGCGCCGTGGCGATCCTCTTCGGCGGTCCAGAGATTATTCCACGTCCCCCAGTGACTATCGTCACCAAGATAGACCGACAGGATTCGGTGGAAGTGCGGAAGCCCCTCCTCGGTTAGCAGGTTGAGTGCGAGGGCGACACGCGCCGGAGCGGTGATGCCGCGAGCACGCTCCCGTAGCGCCGCGACATGCGCGAGTGGATCGGTACCCGGTTCTGGCGACAGAAGCTCCGTTGGGAACCAGAGCACCCGCTTGGACTCGTGCACGGCCATGAGCTCAGCGACCAGCTCCTCCAGGTCGGCGAGCACCTCCATCTTCGATTCTATCTCTTGGGTCGGAGTATGCATATCTCAATTTATAACCGGACGGCCTACGCCGCGTTCCAGCCGCGGCCGGAAGGGCCGCGGTACCGCAACACCTCTCCCATGTGACAGGCGGCGATATCGTCCGCGCCGCCCAGGTCGGCGATGGTCCGGGCAACTTTGATTACACGGTGGTACGACCGCGCAGATAGCTCCAACGCCGCTGCGGCTGAGTGCAGCATCTTCCGCGCCGCCGGGTCAATTGGCGACTGCCGGTCGAGCCAGCGGCCGGCCACGTGCGCATTGCAAGCGACGCCTGGAATTGAGCGATATCGATCCCGCTGCGTATGGCGCGCCCGGTCCACCCGTGCGCGCATGACCTCGGACCCGTCCCCCGCTCCCGGTGCGCTGAGATCACGTAGCGCGACCGCGCCCACCGGCACGTGCATGTCGATCCGATCCGCTAGTGGACCGGACATGCGCGCCGCGTACTTTGCGACGTCCTTGGGCGCGCAAACGCACTTCTTTCCCGGCTCGCCAGCGCGTCCGCACGGACATGGGTTGGTCGCGCCGACGAGGGTGAATCGCGCCGGAAAGCTGACCGACATCGACGCTCGTGCGATGACCACGGCGGCGTCCTCCAGTGGCTGTCTCAGCGCTTCGAGTGTTGAGCGTGAGAACTCGAGCATTTCGTCCAAAAACAACACACCGTGGTGCGCCAGGCTCACCTCGCCCGGCCTGGGCGTGCTGCCACCTCCAATGAGTCCCGCTCCCGAGATCGAGTGGTGCGGCGCGCGAAAGGGGCGCGCGCCCAGGGTCGTGTCGGCACATAGGACGCCGGCGACAGAATGGACCGCGATCACCTCCAGCGCTTCCTCTTCGGTGAGGTGCGGCAGTATCGTCGGAAGCCGGCGCGCCAGCATCGTTTTCCCGGCCCCTGGGGGGCCTATGAGGAGCACGTTGTGCGACCCGGCGGCGGCTACTTCCAGCGCGCGTTTGGCACTCTCCTGGCCCACGACATCGGCGAAGTCCACGTCGTAAGTGCGCGCACCGCTCGCGTCCTCAGGAGGGCGCGCGGTGATGAGATCATCGGTCCGCAACTGCGTAACGAGTTCGCGTAAAGTCGCCGGCGCCGCGATTGTGATGTTGCTGACGCGAGCCGTTTCCACATGATTCGCGGGTGGCACGATGAGCACCGCTCCGTCGCCTGAGCGGCCTACGTGGCGCGCGACGGAGAGAGCGCCGCGAATGTTGCGCAGAGCGCCATCCAGACTCAGCTCGCCGACAAAAATCCGATTTGCGACGACTGAATGGTCCAGCTGTCCTGTCGCGACCAATATGCCAAGTGCGATCGGCAGGTCGAAAGCAGTGCCCTCTTTGCGCATGTCCGCGGGGGCAAGGTTCACGGTCACGCGCCGTGGCGGGAGCGTGTAGCCCGAATTGACGATCGCCGCTCCGACCCGTTCTCTGCTCTCCTTTACCGCGCCCGCCGGCAGGCCGACGATGGTCCACTGCGGCAAGCCCTGCGCGGCATCCACCTCCACCGTAACGTCATACGCGTCGATGCCGATCACGGCCGCCGACCTGATTGCTGCGAGCATATCTCCTCCTTGCTCGTAACAAGCTGCACCCGAGGCGGTCGTTGCGACGCATCGGTGCGAAGTGCGCGCGATCAATTCTCTGCAGTTACATCCGACTAGGGCGCCGACAGAGAGCTTGCGCGTGACACTTAGTGCCGGAAAACGCTACGGGCGGGACAGCTTTCGCCGCCCCGCCCGTAGCACCTTTAGTGAGAACGTCTTACGGCTGTGACGGTGCCACGATTGCGTCGCTTCCGATCACGAGGATCCGGAAATCATCGCGACGGTTCTGCTGGTAGCAAGACTCGTCGTGAGTGTTGCAGACCGGGCGCTCTTCACCGTAGCTGACGATGTCGATGCGACCTGTGTCGATGCCGTGGCCAACGAGGTACGTCTTGGCCGAGGCTGCACGGCGCTGGCCGAGTGCCAGGTTGTACTCATCCGAACCGCGCTCGTCGGTGTTGCCCTCGATGCGGATACGCATCCCTGGGTTTGCCGTGAGGTACGGGATCTTCGCGTCCATGGTTGCCATCGCATCGCTGCGGAGCTCTGCCTTGTCGAAGTCGAAGAAGATCGGAGCCGTGATCCTGGTCGTGTCAACAGTCACGACTGGTGCTGGCGGCGGCGGTGGTGGTGGTGGCTCTGCTGGCGGCGGCGGTGGCGGTGGCGGCACGACAACCGTTGTCACCGTGTCGACCGTTGCACGTGAAGCACCACCGAGCATGAGGCTCAGGCCGGCGCGTCCTGCGAAGTTGTACGTCTTGATGTCCCCGAGTGGGTAGTCAACAAGTCCATCGACGCGGATAGCGACGCGGTTGGCAAGGCCGAGGCGGAAGCCAACGAGCCCTTCCGGACCATAGGTGTACGTATTGAGCGGGCCGGCTGCGTTGTCGCTACGATGGTAGCTGGTGCGAACTGCACCGGCGCCCAGGATAAAGGAGCTAGAGCGGCCGATCGGGATGTTGTAGTCACCGCGCAGAGCGAAGTTCGCCTGGTCGTAATCGATGCCAGCGGCCTGTGACCGTGTATACGGGATGTTACCCGAGCCAGAGTTGCTGGTGGTTACAACAGCCGACTTCGGTTGGGTGTAGACCCCATCGCCTTCCACTTCCCAGTTGCGGGTCAGGAATACGCCGAGACCGCCGCCGTAGCCAAGCGAGTTGCTGAAGCCGCGGTCAAAGCCAATGTCGTTGCCGTACCGCGTGTACTGTCCGAAGCCCTTGACTTCGACCGTGCCCGGTAGCGGCTGCGGCTGGGTGTCAAAAAAGCTTACTGGGCCGGGGGAGCTTCCCATTCCCATCATCGTGGAAAAGTCAGGCAGCACTTCGAGGCCCGCCTGGAAGCGGTAGCTCGTGAAGCTGTTGCCGGTCGGATGATAGTCCGCGATGGCGTCGCCGCGAACAGCGAAGTAGTCGCCGAGCACGATCCGCAGACCGAGGTCACCGGAGACGCCGTACTTGTACGTGTAAATGTTGCCAACGGGAGGGTTGCTGCCCTTGCCTACATCGTTGTGGAACGGGGACAGGACGCCACCGAGGCCGAACAGGATCGACGAGCGGCCGTAGATCGGCAGGCCGTACACCAAGCGCGCCGCGACTGGGCCGTACTTGATGGGGACGCCGTTGGTGTTACCGGAGTACGAGGTCGGTGCTTCCGTGTAGGAAGCCTCAGCCTCGATGTCCCAGTTAGGTGTGATGAAGGCGCCAATGCGGCCGCCATAACCGAACTTGTTGTCCCTAATACCGAGGCCGAGACCGGCATTACTGCCGGTAGTGGTAGTATTGCCGGACTTGAGCCCGTTGTCGAAAATCGTGTACTGCCCGAAGCCGCCTAGCAACAGAGTTCCGGGCTGCTGTGCAGCCGCGGCGCCTCCGTATAGCAAGGCCGCTGCTGCACATACGGACCAACGCTTAGATAACATCGTGAATCTCCGTGGGATGGAGTGTGGACACTGGGTCGGAACCAGGTACTGCTTGTCGCGCGTGCTACCCGGCAGGATGCATGCCGCCCAAAACGAGCGACACACGCGGGACCAACCGAAAAACCCCCGCGTACACCGTGGTCAATTTGCTAGGTCCTGGCACATAATGCTAGCCGCAACTGATAATCAATCGCTCGCACAAACATACGTATGGCAATCACTTGCAACGTCCACGTAGTTTCGGCGCGTGGCTGCAAGTCTGGCGCCACCACAGATCACGAGCGTCCAGCTCACCGCTGCACAGTGGGCAGCAGACTACGCCACCACCGCCGCGCGCGCTCACGTTTTAATGCACCAGCCACAGCCGATCGCCACTGCAACTGCATTGCGGCCGCATCACGGAAGCGGTCGGCTGGGCTCGGCGCCAGCCCTGTCTGAAGCCAGGCGGCGACCGCTGCAGGGAGGACCGACAGATCGACACGCTCGCCCAACTGTCGCGCGAGCACCGCCTGCGGATCCGAGCCCGGAAAAGGCAACTCGCCAGTAAGCACATACGCAACGATTGCAGCCAGCGCGAATAGGTCGACAGCGGCGCTCTGCGGCTCTCCCAGCGACTGTTCCGGAGCGGAGAATCCGAGCGTCCCCGCAGGAGCACTCACCTCCTCACCCGACGCGTTGGCTATGCCGAAGTCTGTAAGGCGCCAGCGCTGGTATCGATCTATCAGGATGTTCTCGTGCTTCAGATCGCGGTGAACGACCCCAATCGAGTGCGCCGCGGCGAGCCCGTCCAGAATGAGTTCGACTTGCGAAGAAATGTTGGAAATAGCGCGCGCGCCGCGCCTGGCCACGAGCTGCGCGACGGACCCGCCTTCCGCGAGCTCCATGGTGTACCAGGACATTCCCGCCTTGCCGTCCCAGTCGGAGATAGGCACGATCGCGGGGTGGGCCAGCTGCGCTGCGAGCCTGGCCTCGCGCCAGAACGCGCTAACCGCATTTCCGTCGCGCGCCACTCTGGGGTGCAGCATCTTGAGCGCGACCTCGCGCTCAAGTGCGAGGTCGCGGGCGCGCCAAACGGTCCCGAATGTTCCACTCCCCAGCTTGGACAGGATCTCGTAATCATCACCGACGGCATCGCGCACCAGCCGTTCGTCCTCATCGGCGATCGCGCGCGGTGCATCAGATGCGAGGTTTGATTGACCCGATGGCAGTTGTGCGGCATATCCCCGCTCCGCCGCACGGATCATCGCGGCCATCGACGGAAAACGCTCGGCGGGGTCCGGGAGCAGAGCCCGGTCAATCGCGCGCGCGACGGACTCCGGAGTCTCGGGTCGCAGCAGCTTGACAGGAGGCGTATCGTGCGGCGGCGGCGCCTCGCCGGTCAACATCGTGAAGCAGATGGCGGCGAGCTGCCACTGGTCCGTCTCCGGCGTGGGGCGCCAGGCATCATCCTGCCACTCCGGCGGCCTGGGCAGAGCCCTCAGGTCTGGGCGCAAGCCAGCGGGAATGTCCTCGCGCCCAACCGCCCATTGCCACTCCAGCATCCACAGACGGCCGGTGGGCGTCGTCCAAAGCGTGTTGGCGCTGAGCGCACCGTGCACCGAACCCAGGTCGTGCACGTAAGCCAGCGTCGACCCGGCGCCGCGGAGTACCCGAAGAACGTACGGAACGTCTGCCGCGCCCAGCCGCTCAAAGTGCGTCCCCACTGTCTCGCCCGAAACCCAGCGGCGAAGATAGCCCGGGCCGCGCTCGCGCATGGCGGTCCAGTAATGGTACGTGGTCGGGATCGATGGGTGGCTCCGGTGTGCCAGCTTCACCGCTTCGGCGTGCAGCCACCGATAATGCGCCGGGTCCGGAGTGGTGACCAGTGACAGCGACCGGCCGAGCCCGTCCAGAACTTCCTGGTAGTAACGATAGTCACCCTGATTGCCCTCGGCGCCCCAACGCCAGCCGGGCGGGAGCTCCCACCCGGCAAGGTGCGGTGGCAGCGACCGCGTAACGCTGCGGTGTCTTTCAGTAGTGCGGGGCGCAGTCATCGGCTAGTCTTAATATAGAACTGCTCAGAACCCCATAGCGTCGGAACCGCATCCGCACCGCATCCCCATAGGATCCGATCAGGATCCAAGCAGGATTTAATCAGGACCCAACTAGGACCTCAGGTGCTCACGTCGCCGCCCGCACCCCGCCGGCTCAAGGAAATGACTCCAGCCGCCGTCGCCGCAACTCTGGAGCACGATCCCCGGCTGATTCTTCCCGTGGGAACGTGCGAGCGAACGCGGCCCGCTCTTCCGATGGGCGCGCCGACGATCATCGTCGAATGCCTGGCCGATGACCTCTCGGCAGAGTTTGGCGTGCTGAGGGCCCCGACAGTAGAATATGGCGTGAATCAGGCGCAGGAGGATGGTTATCCCGGCGACGTGTCACTCCGCAAAAAAACGTTGCACCGGGAGCTGAATGACCTGCTCACATCGTGGGAGTGTCACGGCGTGAACGAGTTCATCCTGCTCACCGCGCACGGATACGACCCGCACCAGGAAGCGCTCGCAACGGTTGGAACCGTGCGCGCACGAGTGCGTGTTGTGGATGTGTTCGCTGTAAACCTTTCGGATCTCATGGGTGTCAGACGCAGTGAGGACGACCGGGGCGACGTGTACCTGTCGCTGCTGCTGCACCTGGCCCCGTCGCTGGTGGACAAGTCGGTGGTCGAGGCGAATTCGAGCGCCGAGCAAGGGCGGGCTCTGTACGAGCGGATTCGCGCCCGAGTGAGCGAACGCATCTTCCTCGCGCCGGTGCCGGCTGAATAGAGCAGCAAGAACGCGTTACGCGGTTCGTTTCTGTATTCGGTTGTAGCGGATTGTTGTAGCCGGTTGTATCAACGCTTGCTGCCAGGCACGGACGGCGAACAGATGACGACATTCAAACGTATTCCAATAAATGACACCCAGATTGCGTTGGATCATCATTCCGGCGTTGTGCGTGACCTCCGCTGCGCACGCTCAACAGACTCAACCGAGTGGCCGCACTCCGCTGCCGGACGCCTCACCGTCAGCTCTGACAATGGAGCAGGCGGTTTCTCTGGCTCGGCGGAATAATCCTGACTATCTCGCAACGCGCAACAATAGCCGCGCCGCTGCGGCTGAGCTGAGGAGTGCTCGTGGCGCGCTCCTGCCGCAGGTCAATGCTTCGTTGAGCGGTCAGTACCAGCAGGGTGGGCGTCAGTTTGTCTCCGGTGTCTCCCTGGGATCCAACACTGATGCACTCCAGTCGGCGTACAACATCGGGCTCACCTACCGGGTGAACGCTGCGTCTTTCATCACGCCCCGGGTGCAGCGAGCCAACAGCGCGGCCGTGGAGGCCGACATTACCGGGGCCACGGAGAACCTGTCGGCTGTTATACGGCAGAACTATCTGACCGCGCTCCAGAGCGAGGCCCAGGTGCAGCTGCAGGACACGCTCGTAGCAAACGCGCAGCTTCAATTGGAACTCGCAAAGGCGAAGGCACAGGTCGGCAGCGGGACCTTGCTCGATGTGCAGCGGGCCGAAGTTTCCCTGGGCCAGCAGCAGGTCGCCCGCTTGCAGGCTCAGAATCAGCACAACGTGGATCAGCTCCGGCTTTTCCAGCAGATGGGCGTGCCGGAGCCCGCCAACGTGCAACTCGTGTCCACTCTCCAGGTGGGTGACTCGCTGCCGTCCCTGGCTCAGTTGCTCAATCTCGCCCGGGCGCAGAACCCGGGCGTGGTGGCGTTGAGATCCAGGGAGCACGTGGCCGATCTGGACGTTGCTCGCGAGCACGCGGAGTACACGCCAACATTGACACTTCAGACCGGGGTTGGGGGCTACACGTACCAGTACCGCGATCCCAACTTCCTCATCAATCAAGCCCAGGGCCAGGTCACCGCTCAGGCGGCCGCGTGCCAGCAGCGCAATCAGTTGCAGCAGCTATATGCGCTGAACGGCATGGCGTCGGTCCCGGTAGACTGCTCAGGCCTGACCTTTACACCGGCGCAGGCGGCTCAGATCAGGTCGAGCAATAGTGCCTTCCCGTTCAACTTTACTTCCGCACCCCGGAGCCTGAGTGCGATTATCTCGCTTCCCCTGTTCGACGGCTTTGCGCGGGAGCAGCGGGTGCAGGAGGCGCAGGTCTCGCGTGAGGACGCGCGGTACAATGTGCGCTCGAGAGAGCTTGCCTTAACGGCCGATGTAACGAGTGCCTATCTGACCCTTCAGACCGCACAGCAGACGGTCGCTCTTCAGCAGCAGAATGCGGCCAAGGCTCGGCAGGAACTCAAGTTCGTGCAGGATCAGTACGCCGTCGGGCTGGCCACATTTGTCGATCTGACAACATCGCGGACTGCGTTCGCCCAGGCTGAAGCGGACCGCATCAACGCTGTCTACAACTATCACAAGGCTCTCGCCGCGCTCGAAAGCGCGATCGGCCGCCCTC
>JBPCNJ010000192.1:0-4497 GCA_051001375.1 Gemmatimonadaceae bacterium | reverse complement strand
GAGATCGAGTGCGGCGGCCTGGCCGATCGGTTGGGCGTATTCTGGAACATCCGTCGTGATAACGACATCGTTGCCAGATCGGGTGACGGTCAGACGAATCCGCTTGAGCAGCTCCTCGGAGCTGGCGTGCGCGGTGCCGATCGCACGGATCTGAGTGGCGCCCGGCCGCCCCTCGACACGTAGCCAACCCGCGCCGGCCGCTATTCTGACGTTAGTGACGCTTTCGGCGGCCACTGCTCCGGAACGTACCGCCGTGAGATCAAAATTACGCGCGGTACACGCTGGCAATAGCGTCGCCGTCGTCGCGGCACTTATCAGCCACGCAGGCGCCACATGTCGTTTCATGGTGCCAGCCTAACGCGCCAGATCGTGAATGGTCTTGAGGTCCACAATCTTCAGCCGGCGAAGCGACGCGGGGAGCTTCAGGATGACGGTATCTCCGACCGCTTTCCCGACCAGCGCCTTCCCGATCGGTGATGACATGGAGACGTGGCCTTCCTCGAAATCGACGTCTCCGAAGACCATGTTGTACTCCTCTCGGCTGCCAGTCTTCTCGTCCTGCACGGTGACCGCGGAGCCCAGGCCGACTGCATCGTGCGAGATCTGGGCGACGTCGATCTGGGACAGCTTGGACAACCGTTGGCGTAGCTGACCCAGACGTGCCTGAACGAACTGCTGACGCTCGAGGGCGGCCTTGTACTCCGAGTTCTCGCGGAGATCGCCAAGCTCGACGGCCTTCCGAATCTCGTTCGGGAGGACGACGTTGAGCTCGTGCTGGAGCTTCTCGACCTCGGCGCCGAGCTTGGCCTGGAGTTCTTCAATCATGGGCGCGGACTGCTGAGACACGGGGGACCAGGATAATAAAAAATGAACGCCCGGCCAGAGGGTCGGGCGAATCGTGATGGTTGCAAGGTAGGGGCGGGAGCGAGACGGCGCAATCTGTCGGTCGGTCGAGTGGCCAGGCTTGAGCCACGAATGGCCCACGGGTAGTGTACAGGTAGTTTACGGGTAGTGCACGGAACGACGTTACAGGCGTGAATCACGGATACGGAGATGCGACGATGAACATCGAGATCTGGTCGGACATAGCTTGCCCCTGGTGCTACGTTGGCAAGCGCCGCTTCGAGCGCGCACTGGGGAGCTTCACGCATCGCGACGCCGTCGATGTGGTATGGCGTAGCTTCGAGCTGGACCCGACAGCCAAGCGTAAGTACCAGCAGTCGCAGGCGGAGTTGCTGGCGGCGAAGTACGGCGTCCCGCTGGATCAGGCGAAGGCAATGGACGCGAACATGACCGCTGAGGCGAAGAAGGAGGGGTTGGAGTTCCGCTTTGATCGCGTGCAGGTCGGTAATACATTTGATGCGCATCGGCTCATTCACTTCGCCGCGACCGAAGGAAAGCGCGACGCGATGGTAGAGCGGCTATTCCGGGCCTATCTCACCGATGGCGAGGCGATCGGGGAGACTGACGTGCTCGTGCGCCTCGGCACCGAGGTTGGACTCAATGCCGGCGCGGTGCGCGAGGTGGTGGAGAGCACCGCATTCGCCGATGAGGTCCGCGCTGACGAGGAGCGAGCACGCGCGTTCGGGATCAGCGGTGTTCCTTTCTTCGCGATTGACGAGCGGTACGGCGTGTCTGGCGCTCAACCGCCCGAAATGCTGCTCGATGCATTGCGTCAGGCATGGAGTGAGATGGTTGCATCGCCAGCCGCTACATCAATCGCATCGAGCTCATCAGATGGGTGCGAGGACGGGAGCTGCACGATTTGAAGGTGGAGTGAGATGCGACCGGCGTACAACATCCGGAGGCGTACGACATTCGGATGGTGCGGGGCACGCATCCCGATATCCGAACCCAAGCCTCAGTCCTCGATCAGCTGATACAATGACTGGAGATAAGGCACCGATTGACCCGCTCTACTCTTCGAGCCCACTCACGGATACCTCTGCGCTCCCGTCGCTCACATAGCGCACCGTGACCCGCCACGGTTGGCAGCACACCTGGCAATCCTCGACATATTCCTGGGTAGCACCGCCGCCCGGATCAATGGCTATCTCGACCTCTTCACCGCAGTAGGGACAGTAGATTAACGCATCAGTGTCGGCAATGCCGTCGCCGAGCAGAGGGTCATTGCCGAGGCCGTTGTTTACGTCATCATCGAGATCGCTATCGTCGGGCAAGTGCACTGTACGGTCGGGTGCGAGAAAGCAGCGAGAGAAAGCAGCGGATGGTTGTACCGATCGGGTGTACACGTAGGTCCGCCGATCCGATGACGTCAGACAACATTCACCGATAGTCCACCGCACCACAATCACTCAACCATAACTCTGATGCAGAGTGAATCGACAGTCAGGCTGTTCACCTGGTCCGACATGCCCAAGGAGCACGTCACCGGCCAGATCTCGCGTCGTCTCATCACCGGCGACCGGATGATGCTCGCGCACGTTTATCTGGACAAGGGTGCGATCGTGCCGCAGCACTCGCACGAGAACGAGCAGATCACGTACATCCTGGAAGGCGCGCTGCACTTCTGGATTGGAGCGGACGGTTCGGAAGAAGTAGTGGTGCGCGCGGGTGAAGTGCTGCACATCCCGTCCAACGTCCCGCACAAGGCCGAGGCGCTGGAGGACACGTTGGACGTGGACATCTTCAGTCCGCCGCGGCAGGATTGGCTGAATGGGACGGACAGCTATTTCCACCAGAAGTAGGCGATGGACCTCGGGCTGAAGGGAAAGGTTGCGCTGGTCGCGGCGTCGAGTCGCGGGCTTGGCCAGGCTGTCGCCGAAGAGTTGGCGGCCGAAGGCGTTGACCTGCTGCTCTGCGCGCGCGGTGAGGAGGCACTCACCGAGACCGCCGACGCGATCAGGGCACAGGCAGGCGTGCGGGTTGTGGCCATGGCGGCGGATGTGTCCAACCCAGCGGACGTGACCCGCATTGTCGACGCGGCGTTTGGCGAGCTCGGCCGCATCGATATTCTGGTGACCAACGCGGGCGGGCCGCCGGCTGGTCCGTTCGAGACCCACTCACCCGATGCATGGCACGCCGCGGTGCGACAGAATCTGGACAGCGTTCTCAATCTCACGCGTGCGACGCTGCCGGGAATGAAGCAGCGGAGATGGGGTCGCATCATCAATGTGACCTCCATCGCGGTGAAGCAGCCGGTGGATAATCTCATCCTGTCCAACACCGTGCGCGCGGCGGTTACCGGATTCGCTCGCACGCTCGCAAATGAGGTCGCACCGTTCGGAATCACGGTGAACAATGTGATGCCCGGTTACACGCGTACGCAGCGCATTGAGGATCTGTCACAGCGCAATGCAGAGCTACACGGCACAACAGCCGCGACGGAGCTAGCCAAGTGGGAACGCGAGATACCGATGCAAAGGCTGGGCGAGCCGAGGGAATTTGCAGCGATGGTTGCGTTCCTCGCGTCTGAACGCGCGAGCTACACGACGGGCGCATCGATCCCGGTGGATGGCGGCTGGATTCGCTCTCTGGTCTGACCGCGTAATCCGCATTGAACCCGCAATGAGCTCAGCATCTTCGGGATAACAGTGCACGAGTCACAGCCACCACCACGGCAATGAAATCTCTCCGTACGCTCGCATTCCTGCTACTAGCTTCCGCAGTCACATCGGTACCACCGCGCATCGCGGAAGCGCGAGTCGTACGTGTCGTCGTTGACAGGCGTGAGCCGATCGGCGGTGGTCACGTATTCGGCACCGGCGGCCCGTACGAGCGGATCGTTGGCAAGATTTTCATCGCGCTCGACCCCAAGAATCCGCACGACACACAGATCGTGGATCTCGCTCTCGCACCCCGCAATGCGCAGGGTGAGGTCGAAGCATGGGCCGACTTCGTGATGTTGCGGCCAACAAGGGTGCGGAAAGGCGCGGGAGTGGCACTCATTGAGGTGGTGAACCGCGGAGGAGGCGGTGCAACGATCTCGACCTTCAGTCGCGATGCGCGGCGGAACTTGTCGCCCGATTCCGCCGCGTACTACTGCGATGCGCTGCTCATGCGCATGGGTCTCACTGTTGTGTTCCTCGGCTGGCAGTTCGACGTTCCGGTGCAACCGGGATTGCTCAGGCTGCACGCACCAGTAGCCACTGATCACGGACGGCCGATCACCGGGCTCGTGCGCAGCGACTGGACCGTGGACGCAGCCGTACACACGCTCCCGCTCGGCCACGGCGTGGGCAACAGCCAGGCGATCGGGTACCCGGTCGATAATCCTGACGCAGCCGTGGATGTGCTCACAGTCAGGGATGCACCGCTCGCGCAACGCATTGTCGTTCCGCGCGCAGCCTGGCGCTTCGCACGGGAAGACAGCGGCCGCGTAGTGGACGATCGCACGCATATCTACATGCCGGCCGGGTTCACACCGGGAAAGATTTACGAGTTGGTGTACGGGGCAAGTGACCCGGTAATTGTGGGCACCGGGTTGGCGATGGTGCGTGACGTGATCTCTTATCTCAAGTACGACAGCAGCAGCAT
>JBPCNJ010000191.1:0-2925 GCA_051001375.1 Gemmatimonadaceae bacterium | reverse complement strand
GCCGACGGACTGCTTTCTCTGGAGCCTTCGGACGCCGCCGATTTGAAGATGCAGATGTGGAATCCCGACGGCACGCCCAATAGGTGCGGCAACGTATTGCGCTGCGTCGCCGCGCTCGCCCATCGCTTGAAGCACGTTCAGCAAACCAACTTTCGCGTCGAAACCATCGCCGGCATTCGAGAATTCGAGCTGCGGCCCGACGGCCAAATTCGCACCGCGATGGGTCAGCCGCAACTCGCGCCCGCCCTCGTGCCACTGCGCGCGGGCTGTTCGGAGTTGCGCGAGGGCACGCTTCAAATCGGCGACCAAGTCTTTGCCAACGTCACCGCGCTTTCGACTGGCTCGATGCACACGGTTATTTTTCTGGACGCGCCGCTCCAAGCCAGCGAATTCCAACGTCTCAGTCCGTTGATTGAAAACGCGCCACTTTTCCCGGCGCGCACCTCGGTGATGTGGGCAGTTGCCGACGGGCCACAGCGTTTCAAAATCCGCATTTGGGAGCGCGGCGCGGGCGAAACTCTGGCGTGCGGAACCGGCGCCTGCGCGGTCGCGGTCGCCGCCCAACTCGCCGGACGCGCGCGCGGCCCCATCGAAATCGAAAGTCGCGGCGGCACTTTAAAGGTCGAGTGGAGCGCGCCCAACGGCGAGATATATCTGACCGGACGCGCGACCTACGTCTTCGCGGGCCAGTGGAATCTCTGACGCGCCACAAGCATATGGTCTCTCTAACTTGTCTCTGTGCTTGTCATCCCACGCGATCTCGCCCAACGCCATTTCCTTGGCCAACTCGTAGGCCGTCTTTGGGCCCTGGGGAAACTGATACGCGGGCACCGGCTTGTTCTCGGCGGGCGTGAGTGCCTGAAGCCCACTGCCGTCAAAACGACACGAGTAGATGCGGCGCCGCTCTTTTTTGGCGGCGTCAACGGTCTTGCCCGAAAACGTCACTTCATCGTTGCCCGGCCCGGCCCAGGCGTCTTCGATGTCTTGGATAGTGGCGCCGACTTCAACGTCTTTGAGTGGCGGCAACTTGAGTTCTCGCACCTCTTTTGATCCAGTGCCGATTATAAAAATCTGAGAGAGTTTCTGTGGTGGTTTGTCTTGGTTCTTTTCCTGCACATATTTATTCGGTGCCTGAGCAATGAGCCGCCCACCGTCGGGTGAGATACTCAAGCGTTCGATAAGAAAGGGCAACTTTTCAATGACGGTTTGTTGCTCTTCCGGTGCAATAGGCAATCGTTCCGTGGTTTCAACCAAAGCCGCCGCAATGCGCTGCAAGGATAAAGTAGCCCCATCTTTTGATGGAGTCGATTTGAGAAAATAAAGCCACTTGCCATCGGGCGAAAAAGTCGGCAAGAATTCATCGCTTTTGGGAATGAGCAAACGTCCGCGCAACGCCATTTCCGGTGTTCGCTCCAACGCGTCAGGCATCAAATCCAAACCCGCATTTCCCGTCGCTGCTTTGCCAGCAGCGACCATCCATTTTCCATCGGGCCGCATCGCGGGCGTGACCAGAAAACGGGTGGGATCAGCCAGCACGCGGTAACTTCCCTGATTCAAATTTAAAGCATAGCTCCATCCATGCCAATTGAACGCCATCCAATCACCGGAGGAAGACGCGTTGGCAAAGCTAAACT
Organism: Gemmatimonadaceae bacterium; assembly: GCA_051001375.1. Lineage (GTDB taxonomy): Bacteria > Gemmatimonadota > Gemmatimonadetes > Gemmatimonadales > Gemmatimonadaceae > Fen-1247. Next base: position 1,291 of record JBPCNJ010000191.1, on the reverse strand, counting down.
CACCGCCGAGCAAATCGGAAGTAATCGAAGCCAATTGGCCTTGTGCGTCGCGGACAAACAACTGTTCGGCAGAAGGCGCCCAAGTCGGAATTCCATTTAAGAGTCGCTGGGACGAAAACACCAATCCTTGTTTCGTCCATATTGGTAGGCGATCTTTGGGTGGCTCTGCCGTATTTTTCGTTAAGTCTGGCACGACGCGCCAACCTTCCATACTGCCACGAATTGTACCGTCTTCAGCATCCACGGAGACGCTCGTTGCCAAAGTTTGCGCTGTTCTTGGATTTACTGCCCTCAATCCAATGGCGTAATTCCTTTTGCCACCTCCACCGTCTACGCGCCATCTGCTAACGTGGACATCTTTCAGCCCAATGCTCGTCATGCCGTATTCGACTGCCTTTTGTTTGGCTTGCGACGGCGTAATTTTGTGTTGCCACTCGCCTATAAATTGACTTCCGCCAAATTCGATAACTTTGCCGTCAATTGCACGCACAGTGGCAGTAATATCCGCGTCGGGAAACTCATCCTTTCGATACCGCTGCCAGGGGAAGTTGTAGGTTCCTTAGCGTGTGATGCTCGATGAATCTACTAGAGCTTGCCAGGCAAAGAGTTCACTGCCCAAGAAGAGCAACAGCGCGACCAGCAGTTCCAAAAATGGCGGCGGGAGCAACTCGTGTCTGCATTATATCGTCTAAAGAAGATTTGCAGAAGTTGGCCCGTGAGTTGGGCGTGAGTTTGACCATCGCGCATTATCCGGCTTACTGTTCCAAATACAACCCGATTGAGCATCGCTTGTTTTGCCAGATACAAAGAAGCTGGGACGGGATGGGCTTTGAAAGTTATGAGCGCGTGCAAGAGCAAGTCGAGAAAACCACAATCCAGACCGGTTTGAAAGTTGTGGCCTGGCTCAACGACAAGGTTTACCAGACCGCGCGCAAATACAGTCAGGATTTTAGAGAAAACATGAAGATCGAATTTGACCAACTCTTGCCAAAGTGGAACTACATCATTAATCACTTATAAGTTGTTTTTTAAACACTCCTTAAAGCGGCGGGTTCTTAAGGGCGAATTTTTTGGATTTGTGTTTGGGTGTGGAGGAAACCCAAGTTGCGCCCTGCGGTGCGACAAACCGACAGCGCCTGAGAATCCCCTCAACCAACACCCGCGCCGACGCGGTGCTCGCGCTCCTTAGTGCAAACTCTCAAATAGCGCGCGCGCCATCGCGCTATAATTCCCGGTAGATGCGACTTTCCGACGATTCTCAAAAATCGCTGCACTCCGCCCTGAGCAAAGT
>JBPCNJ010000190.1:0-4455 GCA_051001375.1 Gemmatimonadaceae bacterium | reverse complement strand
GGCCGAGATTGTGTTCGACCAGGGATTGGGTGACCTGTTTGTCATTCGCGTTGCCGGTAATATTGTTGCTCCGTCACAGGTCGGCAGCGTCGAGTTCGCGGCATCACGATTTGGAATCCGGCTGGTGCTGGTCCTGGGCCATTCGCGCTGTGGCGCGATCACGGCGACAATCGAACAGCTGCAACGGCCAGCGGGGAACCAGTCACGCAACCTGCGCTCGATCGTTGATCGTGTTCGGCCATCGGTCGAAGAGTTGCTGAAGACCGAGCTCAGGCATGACATGAACGCTCTGGTGCAGCATGCAGTGCGATCCAACGTCCGCGTGTCTGTGGACCACTTACGAAACGGCTCGCCAGATCTGGAGCAACTGATCCGGAACGATGGCCTCGTTGTAGTCGGTGCTGAGTATTCAGTGGAAACAGGAATTGTCGAGTTCTTCGACGGTGTGTGAATCCTGCGTGCCGCACCGCTAGATAGCTCGGGCCGTTCCGCGCCCGGGTAGCATTCGCCGCATCGCGCCCCACTCGCCGGCTCTGAAGAACGCCGTCGCTACGAGAAGAGCGGGGAATGCGAATAGGAGCGCGGCCTTCACGCCGAGTCCGGTGGCGGAGAGGGGAGGAAGACCGCGTGCGGTGATCCAACGGTCGGCGGTGAAAAGCGCGACCACGATGAGCGCCAGATGGGAGAGCCGGCCCCACTCGAAAGGTACCGGGAAGACGCGGTTGGACTGCCACGCGCCGAGCCCCGCCATCAGGGCGTAGGCCGCGGGCGTCGCCCACGCCACGCCGACCATGCCAAAGCGCGACGCCGCGATAACGCACATCGTGATGTTCAGCAGCGCGCCGGCACCGGCGATCCACGGCAGCACACTCGTCTTGTGCTCGATGTACAGGCCGGCGGTTACGACGGAGTAGATGCCACTAAACACGTACCCGAGCAGGATTATCGGGACGATGGGCAGGCCGATCCAGTAGCTCGGCTTCACGTAGTGCCGGACAGCGGGTAGCTGCACTAATACCGGGAGCAGCAGCGACACACCAAGGAAGACAACGGCGCAGAGCAGTACCAGTACCGTGAGCACGCGCGAGAAGAGCCGCGGTGCGTCGGGCTGCCGCGCATGCTGCAGCGAGAACGGCGTCCACGCCATCCGGAACATCTGCACGACCAGTAGCATCATCACGCCCAACTTGTAGTTGAAGCTGTAGATACCCACCACGTCCTTCGACGTCATGTGATAGAAGGTGCGGGCGACGCTCTCCGGCAGGTAGTTGAGCACGATGCGGTCGCCGTTCTCGACCAGCATCACAGCCAGCATCGCGGGCATGATCGGCAGCGCGTACTTCCACAGCGCCTTCCACGGTGCGCCGTGCAGCAGGCCGGGCCTGAAGAAGCGCACGATCTCCGCCATGAACAGCGCGAGTACCATCAGGTTCGCCAACAGATTGGCGAGAAATATCGCTTCAACGTCCCAGTGCAGATATCCGATCAGCACGATGTTGAGTCCCACGCTCACTCCCACAAAAAGCAGCCGGAGAACCGCGTAGCGCAATGACCGGTTCGTCATGCGCAGTTGCGCATACGGTACCGCGAGTAGCGCGTCGGAGTACACGATCGCCATCATGTAGCGGAACGATACGGGATCCAGCTTCGTGAGCGGAGCGAGCCACGGCGCCGCGACCAGCCCGAGCACCGCGATGACGCCACCAATCGCCAACACCATCCCAAACGACATGCTGAACACGCGCTGTCGCTCACCCATTGGTGCGTCCTTCACCGCGGCCACGTTGCGCATGTATGCCACGTCCATGCCCAGATACAGCGCGATCGAGATGATCGGTATGTACGAGTAGACGACGCTCTGCACTCCGTTCTGCGCCGGGTTGAACTGGTGCGCGTAGTACGGCTGCAGCAGATAACTGAGCAGCCGTCCAACTATGGAGCTGAGTCCATACACGAGCGATTCGGAGCCCAGGCGCCGCAGCTTGGTTCCGAAACCCCCCGGCGCGACCGCCGACGCACCGGCTTCGGCTCCGGGCATTCCCGACTGCGCGGCGGTCTGGGCCGTTCCGGTTACCCCTGCCTGCGGCTCCGTCCCCGCGTCCGTCGTGTTGCCCAGAATCTCCTCAGCCCTTTTGGCCATTCGCTCGCTCATGTGATCACCGATCAGCCCGCTGTGCCGTGCACGCAGCCAGCGCGTACAATACTGCCCCAGCGGCTGACGCGCTCCGCATAGTCCTGGTTTCGGCATGCTGCCCACAATGCTCGGCAGCACCTTCCAATCCAGCGCGCGTTCTCGCTCTTCGCGAGCCAGTACTATCACGATAGTTGACAAGCGGCGTGAAAGCTATATACTGATACTATGCTGATAGTAGACAGGAGGCTCATGCGTGGATGACGTACTGCTGGGTGACCGCGAGCTGGACGTGATGGGAGTGCTGTGGGAGGTGGGCTCTGGGACCGTGGCTGAGGTCCGCGAGTTGCTCCCGGCGGAGCTGGCCTACACGACCGTACTCACGATTCTGCGCAATCTCGAAGAGAAGCATTTCGTCTCTCACGAGTTGGAGGGACGGGCGCATCGGTACTTCCCGCGCGTGGCGAGGAAGGAGGCGCGCACCACTCTGGTAGGGCGCTTGGTGGACAAACTATTCCACGGCTCCGCCGAGCAACTGCTGGTGCACCTTGTGCGCGACCGGCAGCTCTCCGCGGACGACCTGACGCGCATCCGCCGCGCACTTCACGCGAGCGATTCTCCCCTTGGAAAATCACAGGCCGAGGGAAGCGACGAATGATCCCGGCATGGCTGCTGTACACCGCTTTTGTGTCGGTCGCGGCCGGCTCCGCCGCGCTCGCGCTGGACAGGGCGGCTCGGGCGCTCCGCCTGCCCACGCGCCTGCCCTGGGTCGCCGCGCTCACCTTCTCGGCGATCTGGCCGGCGTTGGTATTCGTACGCTCGGTTGCACAGAACGGTGATGATGGTGCAACCAATGGTGCGGTGCGACTCCCGCCCGTGCTCGTCTCGGCGAGCCGCGACGCCGTCGGCGCGCTCGCGCGTTGGCTGCCCATTTCGAGCGACCGCGTGTCGGCGTTCCTGCTGGTGGCCTGGCTCATCATGACGGCGGCTCTGCTCGTCCGCCTCCTGCTCGGGATGTATTCCGTCCAGCGCCAGCGGCGGAGCTGGACGGCATGCGAGGTGGACGGGGTGCCGGTCCTCCTCTCGCCCGCGACCGGACCGGCGGTCGTGGGCATTCTCCCGCCCAGTATCATCCTGCCGGAATGGACGCTGGCGCTAGAGCCCGGCCTCCGGCAACTCGTACTGCGGCACGAACTGGAGCACGTACGCGCCCACGACACCGCCCTGCGCCTGCTCGGCGCGCTCTTGACCGCGCTGATGCCCTGGAACGTCGCCCTGTGGTGGCAGGCAGACCGTCTGGCACTGGCGATCGAGGTCGATTGTGATGCCCGCGTGCTCCGGACCGACGCGCGGCGCGAGCGGTACGGTCTGCTACTCCTTGCGATTGCTCAACGCCAGTCCACTCCCATGCTTGCCCCGGCTCTCTCCGAGCCAACCTCACACCTCGAACGGAGGATTACCGCGATGCAGCACTCCATCCCGCGCCGCCCAGCTCTGGTCGCAGCCGGCCTCGCCATTGTCGCCACCATTTCACTCGCGCTCGCGTGTGAGGCGCCCTCGCCCGGCCTCCCGACGTCTCCGGCGAAGTCGGCGCAGGTGACGCCGCCGAACAAGCCGTTCGTCGAGTTCAAGTTGGACAAACAAGCGACGCTCGAACCAGGGACCGCGGCGCCACATTATCCCGATGTGCTTCGCGCGCAGGGTAAGCAAGGCGAGGTGGTTGTCCAGTTCGTGGTCAACCCGACGGGATCCGTGGACAGCTCCACCATCAGGGTGCTCGAGAGCACCGATCCGGCATTCACGGCCGCCGTGCGGGAGGCGTTGCTCAAGAGTCACTTCCAGCCAGCAGAGGTCGCCGGTCGCAAGGTACGGCAGCTGAAGCAGCTGCCCTTCATGTTCAGGATCCAGCACTGAGCGCCGCGCGTCAGATAGGCGGACCCGTTGGCTGCGGCGCGCGACCGCGCTAGATTGGACACAGCCGCCAGGGGTATCCCGCGAGTACCGCGGGATTGAGACAGTCCCTTGGAACCTGATCCGGATCACACCGGCGTAGGGAGCGCGGCGTGTCGCCATGACCGGATCCCGTCTACATCAGGGCTTCGCGCGGCTCCCCTTCTGGTGGAGCTTCTCTTGGGCGCACCGCACCCGTCCGGATCTCCACTGCGCAGCTTGCAGGAGAGAGACACCATGGCCACAACCTTTCGCCCCGCGCATCCTATCGTGGGCTCCGACTACTGCGACGCCTTCCCGAATTCGCGGAAGGTCTATCTCGCAGGCCCGCACGGTATGCGTGTGCCCTCGCGAGAAATCGCTCTCTCCGGGGG
>JBPCNJ010000189.1:0-5303 GCA_051001375.1 Gemmatimonadaceae bacterium | reverse complement strand
GATATTGCTCCCCGTGCGCTCGCGGAGCCGTCGGCCCATGTGGCGCTCGCACAGGCAGCCCGCGAGCTACTGCTCGCGCAGTCATCCGACTGGCAGTTCATCATCTCTACGGGCGAGGCGACGGACTACGCAGATCATCGCTTCCACTCGCACACGTCCGACCTTACACGCCTGCTCGGGGCGCTGCGCGATGGCCTCGCGACGAGATCGTTCGACAACGCGACGCGAATCGCGGAAGAGCTTCGCACGCGCGACGATCTCTTTCCCGATGTACTGCCTTCGGTTGCGGTCGCGCTGGGTTTGAGACCGGCACTCAGCTGATGCCGCGTTCCATCGTCATTCACGGGCACTACTACCAGCCTCCGCGCGAAGACCCATGGCTGGAAGAGATCCAACGGCAAGCTACAGCTGCACCGTTCCACGACTGGAACGAGCGCATCGATAGTGAGTGCTATCGCGCGGTTGTTGCGGCCCGCGTGCTTGGCGCTGATGGTACCGTAGCCAGGACAGTAAACACGCTCGCATACACCAGCTTCAACTTCGGACCGACGCTACTGGCATGGATGCAGCATGCGTCACCCGAGACGTACGACGCTGTACGCGAGGCCGACAGGTCAAGCGCGGCGCGACTTGGCGGGCACGGCAACGCCATGGCGCAGGCGTACCACCATACAATTCTTCCGCTGGCGAGTCGCCGCGACAAGACGACCGAGGTGCGCTGGGGAATCGCCGACTTTCGCGATCGCTTTGGGCGACTACCGGAGGGAATGTGGCTGCCTGAAACCGCGGTAGATGATGAGACGTTGGACGTGTTTGCCGAACAGGGTATTCGGTACACGATTCTCGCGCCGCACCAGGTGACTGCACCGCCCGCGCACGGGCTGCCGGGACTGTATCGTACGAGCAACGGGCGTGAGATTGCTATCTTCGTGTACGACGGCCCGCTGTCGCACGGAATCGCGTTTGGAAATCTCCTGCGTGATGGCGCCGCGTGGGCTGCGCGACTCACCGCCGGGCTCGGCGACGAGGATGCAGCGCAGGATGCAGCAGCGAATGCAGCGTCGGAACAGCCGGAGTTGCTCGCCATGGCGACTGACGGCGAGACGTACGGGCATCATCACCGGTTCGGCGACATGGCGCTCGCCAAGGTGGTGGACACGCTGGAGCGCCGGCGCGACGTGCGCATGGAGAACTTCGCTTCGTTTCTTGCGAGACATCCAGCGCGCACGCCAGTCACGCTCGTGACACCCAGTGCATGGAGCTGCGCACACGGCGTTGAGCGCTGGCGCGCCGATTGCGGCTGCGGTGCATCCACGACCAGTCCATCGCAGCAATGGCGTGCCCCATTTCGCGAAGCGATGCAGCAACTGGCCGATGGCCTGCACGCCGCCTTCGAGCGTGATGGTAGAGCGTATTTCTCTGATCCATGGGAAGCTCGCAACCAGTATCTGTCGGATCAGTTTGCCGAGCGCGGCACCGGTGTCGAACGTGCTCTTGATGACCGCGCGCGCGAGCTGCTCGAAATGGAGCGCAATACGTTGCGACTGTTCACTTCCTGCGCATGGTTCTTTGATGATTTGGATCGGTTGGAGCCGCTCCAGATCATGCGCTACGCCGCTCGCGCAATCGAACTTGCTGGCGCGGACGGGCCAGCACTGGAAGAGCGGCTGTTGACTGATCTCGCCGAAGCGCGGAGTAGTGATCCTGACGCTGGAACTGCACGCGACATCTATTTGCGTAAGGCGAAGAACGTAAGCGTGTCGCTTCAGGGGTGTGACTAGCATGCCATCGCCGCCGTTGCGTTTTACCTTCGGCGTACATCTGCACCAGCCGGTCGGCAACTTCGACTCGGTATTCGAGGAGCATGTTTCCGAGGTGTATTTGCCGTTTCTGCGACGGTTGGCTGAACGCGACTTATTTCCGATCGCCCTACACATTTCCGGACCGCTGCTCGAGTGGATGGAGACGCACGATGCGCGCTATCTCGATCTGCTCGGTCCACTGGTGGCCGAGGGCAAGGTCGAGCTGCTACTCGCGGGGATGTACGAGCCCGTGCTCGTCGCGCTCCCGCGTGAGGATCGAATCCAGCAGATCGTCTGGATGCGCGAGGCGCTCCGACGTCGCTTTGGTGTGGATGCACGCGGCCTCTGGCTAACGGAGCGGGTTTGGGAGCCAGGACTTGCCGCTGATCTCGCGGATGCGGGCGTACAGTTCGCGCTCGTTGACGATCACCATTTCGCGGTTGTTGGTTTTCCGCCGGAGCAGTTGCATGCGCCATTCTGGACGGAGAGCGGAGGCAAGCGCGTTGCGCTGTTTCCGATCGACGCGAAATTGCGCTACCTGATCCCGTTCCACAGTACTGAAGAAACGGCGACGTATCTGCGTGGCCTGCGTGCAGCCGGCCATCGCCTGGCGGTCCTGGCCGATGACGGCGAGAAATTCGGTGGCTGGCCCGGTACCCGCGAGCTGGTGTACGGCAACGGTTGGCTGGACCGGTTCATTGACACTCTTCAGGAACTCGCCGCCAGTGGGGAGGTGATGCTCTCCACCTTCGCGGACGCTCTCGCCGATGTGCCCAGTGGCGGGCTGGCTTACCTGCCGGCTGCATCGTACCGCGAAATGGAGATGTGGTCGCTCCCATCCGCCGCCGCTGCTCGGCTGGAGCAACTGGAGGAAGACCTTGGTGCCGCGCGCATCGCTGGTCCCGACGGCGCGCTGCTACGCGGAGGCCACTGGCGCAACTTCCAGGTGAAGTACGTCGAATCCAACAGGATGCACAAGAAGATTCTCGCGCTTTCCGCGCTGTGTCGCCGTCGTGGCGATCCGGCTGCGGCGCGGCTGGCAGTTGGGCGCGGGCAGTGCAACGACGCGTACTGGCACGGCGTGTTCGGCGGACTGTACCTGCCGCATCTGAGGCAGGGCGTGTGGCGCGAGCTCGCGCGCGCCGAGGCGTTGCTGCGCGCGGATGAGTCACTCGAGTATGAAGTGTTGGATCTGGACTACGATGGCGCCGATGAGATATGGGTGCACTCGCGCCACTTCTCGGCTGTGATCAGTCCGGCGCGCGGTGGGGCGATTGAAGAGCTCACGCAGTTTGCTACCGGCATCAATTACGCCGACACGCTCACCCGTCGACGCGAGTCGTACCATCGGCTGCGCGAGCTTGCTGAAGCCGCACCGGATGGTGATGTGGACGGCGGCGCTGACGCTGGCGCGGCGCCGAGTATTCACGACATCGAGCACCAGTTGCGCATGGACCAGCTGCCACCGATGGACCTCGATCCGCGCGCGCTATTCGTCGACCGTGTGCTTCCGGGCAGCCTGACGCGCGCGGAATACGAGTCCGCCGACTACGAGCCCACGACTTCATTCGCCGCCGAACGCTTTGCATTTCGCGTCGAACAGGTGGGACCGGACCTTGAGATTGTCCTTACCACCAACGGCGGTGCGATGACAAAGCGAGTGCGCTTCACCGAGCGCGGTAACGTGCGCGTGGAGTACTGTTGGGATTCCGGCGCCTATCCGTCTGACGGCTACTTCGCGCCTGAGATTTCCCTGGCGCATCCAGCCGTTGTGCACGCACACGGCGCTGTCGATACGTGGCGTTTCTGGATCGAGACGACCGCGAAGTCAGAACACGGTCTGGAACGAACCGTCCAGGGTGAGTCGATCACCCCGCGCTGGCCGATCAGCGCTGGCTCCGCATCAGTGGACATGGAGCTCGATCCAATCGCGATTCGCGCTCACCCGGAAACGCCGTGACATTCGTCATTTTTGTCGCACCGCGCCTGTCCGCGAGCGCATCGGGGATGGTGATCGCCGCGGGCAGCATTCCGGGCGTTCGACTGGGCGTCATCACTCAGGATTCTGTGGAGAGAGCTTCCGACGCGGTGCGCTCCCGGATCGCCGCGCACTGGCGAGTGGACAGCGTCGTTGACGCGGGTCAGATCAGCGTTGCCGTGCGCTCGCTCGCGGCGAAGCATGGGCGACCAACCCGATTGTTCGGCGCGTACGAGCAGCTACAGGTTCCACTGGCCCAGGTTCGCGAGGAGTTCGGCATCGAGGGGATGAGCGTGGAGACCGCGCTCAACTTCCGCGACAAGTTTCGCATGAAGAACATCCTTCGTGCCTCTGGAGTCCCGTGCGCTCGACACGCGCTGGTGGACAGCGAAGCGAAGGCGCTGGAGTTCGCGCGCGAGGCCGGCTTTCCGCTCGTCCTCAAGCCGCCCGCGGGCGCTGGCGCCCAGGCGACTCACAGAGTGACGTCATCCGAGGAGCTGCGCGAAGCGCTAGCGCGGAGTAAACCGACGCAGCAACGGCCAGTGCTGATCGAGGAATTCATCACCGGACGGGAGCACTCGCTGGAGACCATGTCGATCGGCGGTAAAGCCGTATGGCACTCGCTCACGAACTATTTCCCCACACCGCTGGAAGTGCTGGAGAATCCGTGGATCCAGTGGTGCGTGGTGTTACCCCGAGAGACGAACGGCCCCGAGTACGCCGACATCCGTGATACCGGCGCACGCGCCCTGCGTGCGCTCGGCATGACGACCGGACTGACACATATGGAATGGTTCCGTCGCGGCGACGGCAGTCTCGTAATCTCAGAAGTTGCGGCCCGTCCGCCAGGTGCACAGATCACGACCCTCGTATCCCGCGCCAACGATATCGACTTTGTGCAGCTGTGGGCCACGACCATCGTCACTGGCACATTCGATCCACCGGTGCAGAAGTATGCCGTTGGCGCGGCATATCTTCGTGGCCAGGGTCGCGGCGCGGTTAAGGCGATCCACGGCCTGTCCCGCGTGGAGAGTGAGCTGGGCGAGCTCATCGTCGACGCTCGGCTGCCGACAGTGGGGCAGGTACCGACCGGATCGTACGAGGGCGAAGGCTACATCATCGTTCGCCATCCGGATACCGCCGTGGTCACACAGGCGGTACAGCGCATCGTGAGTCTCGTTCGCGTGGAGCTGGGCTAGAATGTGAAGTAGAGCTTCGCAATCTGGTGCGCGTTAGATGTCTTCTCCTATCCCCTGATGACATGCCGAGTGTCTTCGATAAGCTGAACTTGAAAGGCCAGTCAGAGATCGTCGTTCTGAACGCCCCGCCATCGTTCGAGGTAGAGCTTGCTACACTGTCCGGCGTCACCGTGCGGCGCGACGCGGCACGCACGGTGTCGATCCACTTCGCGCTCGCCTTTGTGCTGACGCAGGAGCAACTGGACCGTGCATCGCGCGAGCTCGTTGCGAGCGCGGTGGGGGATGCGCTGTTGTGGATCGCGTACCCGAAGGGAACGTCGAAGC
>JBPCNJ010000188.1:0-4961 GCA_051001375.1 Gemmatimonadaceae bacterium | reverse complement strand
GCATAGACGTGGCGCATGAACGTGGCGCATGAACGTGGCGCATAGTCGTGGTTGACTGTCGCGCGGGGGCGGCGTGCGAATGGAAGCATGTTGTGCTCGTGGGGTTGCCCGGCGTCGGAAAGAGCAGTGTTGGTCGTATGCTCGCGGAGCGGCTGGACCGGCGGTTCATTGATCTGGACGCGGAGATCGAGCGTACGTTCCACCAATCGGTCGCGCGAATTTTCGCGATTCATGGTGAGCCGGCGTTCAGGGAGGCCGAGTGTGGCGCGACGCTAAGTCTTGTGGGTGAGGTGCCGTCTGTGATCGCGCCGGGTGGCGGCTGGATAACAAATGCTGAAGCGGTGGCACATTTGCGGTGCGCCAGCCGTATCATATACCTTAGAGTGGCACCGGAAGAGGCAGTCAGGAGGATGGGGCGCGGGATCATTCGGCGTCCGCTACTTGCCCGGGGCGACCCGATCGCAACGATGTTGGCCCTATACGAGGCCCGCAAATTCCATTACGAGAGCTGTGCTGACATGACGGTGGAGACCACCGGGGTACGGCGCTCTGACGTGATCGCCCGGGTTCTCGAGCTGGTGGTCGCGGCCGAGCGTGACTTTGAGAGAGAGAATGACTGAAGGAACTGAGGGATATAACGCCTCGCGTCCGATCCGGGTGTTGGGGCCGCACGAGCGGACCAGATTCACGCCTGAGGCGTGGGGGTACCTTGTGGGGCTGAGCCGAGCTGGGTTGCTCGAGGCGGTGGAGCTGGAGCAGGTGATCGACAGAGTTCTGAGCCATTTCGAGGGGCGGATAGCGCTCGCGGATCTTCGGCTCGTTCTGGGCGACGGCTCTTCTGACGGCGGGGACCCTGTGTCCTCCATCATAACGCATTGAATCCGGGGTCAACCCGGTCACCGATACAAGGCACAAATGGCTACGAGAAAGACAGCTACGACCTCGAGTACAAAGGCGGGTATAAAGGCCCCATCAAAATCGCCGGCCAAAACTGGTTCGGGTAGCGCGACGGGAGCGGCGGGTATCGCCAAGCGAACCGCGAGTAAGGGAGCCGCGCCCAAGGCGAAGGCCAAGGCAGCGCGGAAGACCGCGTCGAGTACCAACGCCGATCTCGAGCGGGAAGAGGCGGCATCCGGCAACGGCGCGGGTGGGCATGCGCTCGTCATCGTCGAGTCGCCGGCGAAGGCAAAAACAATTGGCAAGTACCTCGGACGCGGCTACAAGGTGCGCGCGACCATCGGGCACGTGCGCGATCTTCCTGAAAAGAAGATGGGGATCGACGTGGAGAACGGTTTCGAGCCGGAGTACGTCACCATTCCGGGAAAGGAGAAGACGCTCTCGGAGCTGAAGAGCGCGGCGAGGGATGCGAGCGAGATCTATCTCGCCACAGATCCTGATCGCGAGGGCGAGGCAATCGCGTGGCACGTTGCGTCGCAGATCAAGCGTAAGGGCGGTCCGCGGATTCGTCGAGTGCTGTTTCACGAGATCACCAAGGATGCGGTCAAAGGCGCGATAGACCGTGCCGGCGAGATCAACGAGAGCCTGGTCGAGGCGCAGCAGGCGCGGCGCGTGCTGGACCGGTTGGTGGGCTACAAGGCCAGCCCGATGTTGTGGAAGACGGTGAAGAAGGGAGTGTCGGCGGGGCGAGTGCAGACCGTTGCGCTGCGGCTGATTGTTGAGCGCGAGCGCGAGATCCGTGCGTTCAAGCCGGTGGAGTACTGGACCATTGGTGCGCTACTGGAAAAGGACGGGCGCGAGTTCACCGCGAAGCTGCACAACATTGACGGGAAAAAGGCGGAGATCTCCAATGGCGACCAGGCGCGTGGCATCATCAGGGACCTCGCCGGCGCCAGGACCTTCCCGGTCACCGAAGTCAAACGGCGGGAGAAGCGCAAGAATCCGTACGCGCCTTTCACCACCAGCACGCTGCAACAGGAAGCGGCCAAAAAGCTGAGCTTCGGATCCAAGCGGACAATGCGCCTAGCGCAGGATCTGTACGAGGGCATCGACATCGGGAGCGAGGGCGCGGTCGGTTTGATCACGTACATGCGTACTGATTCAACTCGCATCGCCGACTCTGCCGCGCAGACTGCACGCGACTACCTGAGGACGCTGTTCGGCGCTGAATTCTTATCCAAGGCTCCGCAGCTGTACGGGGATGGTAAGGCGAAGAACACGCAGGACGCGCACGAGGCCGTGCGCCCAACCGAGCCAACGCGTCGTCCGGACTTGATTAAGCGGTATCTCTCGCCGGATCAGTTCAAACTGTACGAGCTGATCTGGAAGCGCTTCATGGCGTCGCAGATGGCGCCCGCCGTTTTCGATACCACGACGGTGAACTTCGAAGTGGGCCGATACGTGTTCCGTGCCACCGGAAGCGTCATGAAATTCGCTGGATACCAGGCGCTGTACCAGGAGACGCGCGAGGCTGGCGACAGCAAGGCGCTGGAAGATGAGCAGGCGCTCCCGGCGATGAACGAGGGTGAGAACATCCCAGTCAAGAAGATCGAGCCTGCGCAGCACTTCACCGAGCCACCACCGCGTTTTTCCGAGGCGAGCCTGGTCAAGGAGTTGGAGCGGCTCGGAATCGGTAGACCATCTACGTATGCGTCCATCATCTCGACGTTGGCAGACAGGCGGTACGTGTTGTTGGAGCAGCGTCGCTTCTTTCCGACCGAGTTGGGTGAGCAGGTTGAGCGCGTGATGGTGAAGAGTTTGCCCGACGTGTTCAATGTGCAGTTCACGTCCAACATGGAAGGCGATCTGGACAAGATCGAGGAAGGGACCATCGATTGGCGTGAGATGTTGCGCGATTTTTATGGGCCGTTCTCCGACAAGGTGAAGCACGCGGATCTGGAGGGGCTCATAGCCGAGGCGCACGACCTGTCGGGCTTCGACAAGGAGCTGTGTCCTGACTGCAACGGCAAGCTCGTCCCCCGCAGCGGATTCTTTGGCCCGTTCATGGCGTGCGAGCGGCATCCCAAGGACTGCAAATTCACGCGTCCTCTGCGTGGTGATAAAAAGGTTGCACGTCCCACGGACGAGAAGTGTCACGAGTGCGGCGAAGCGATGGTGATCCGGAGCGGACGGAGTGGCGATTTTTTGGGGTGCAGCAAGTTTCCCAAGTGTCGCGGCACGCGGTCCATGCCGACCGGTGTGCACTGCCCTAAGTGCGGCGGCGATGTGGCGGTTCGTCGGTCCAAGAAGCGTGGCAAGGCATTCTATGGCTGTGCCAACTATCCGGGTTGCGACTTCGTGGTTTGGGATAAACCGGTAGTGGAAGCGTGTCCGGAGTGCAGCTTTGTGGGCGCGGAAGCGAAGTCGACGAAGACGCGTGGCGATTACCGTCGCTGCATGAAGTGCCAGAACGAGTGGGAGGCGCCGGAACCGGGCGCGGAGGCTGCTATTGCGGAGGCTGTCGTTGCATGATGAGGGTTCCGCGATCGTCACCATCATTGGTGGCGGACTCGCGGGTTCCGAGGCTGCGTGGCAACTTGCGCGACGCGGTCACCGCGTAGCACTGCACGAGATGCGTACGGTGCGCCAGACGGCGGCGCACCGGACGGACCGGCTGGCGGAGCTGGTTTGCTCAAACACGTTCAAGAGCACCGAGATGTCCAATGCTCATGGTGCGCTCAAGGCCGAGATGCGGGTGCTTGGCTCGCTCGTGCTCCAGTGCGCGGATGAGGCGCGCGTCGCGGCGGGAAGTGCGCTTGCAGTCGATCGCGACGTGTTCTCTGGCGCTGTAACGGATCGACTCGCGGCTGAGCCGAATATCGCGGTGGTGCGCGAGGAGGTTTGTGAGATTCCAGACTCGCCCGTGATAATCGCGACTGGGCCGCTCACGTCGGACGCTCTGGCCGAGTCGCTGAGGCAGAGACTTGGGGTGCAGTCCCTTTCGTTCTACGATGCTATCGCGCCCGTGGTGTCGCTCGAGTCCATCGACGAGAGTGTGGTGTTCCGGGCGTCGCGCTACGATAAGGAGACGATGGAAGGCGTGAATGAGGGGGCGTACCTCAACTGTCCGATGACCGCGGCCGAATACGAAGCGTTTATCGACGCCATGACCGGCGCGGATCAGCATCAGGGTCACGAGTTCGATCAGGTCCCGTATTTTGAGGGGTGCATGCCAGCGGAAGAAATGGCATCGCGCGGTCGGGAAACGCTGCGCTTCGGTCCGCTCAAGCCTGTGGGTTTGAGGGACCCGCGCACCGGAGCCGTACCACACGCCGTGGTGCAGCTCCGGCGTGAAGACCGCGCCGGACGGATGTGGAATCTGGTTGGGTTCCAGACGCGGCTGCGCATTCCGGAACAGCAGCGCGTCTTCAGAATGATCCCCGGGCTCGCCAACGCTGAGTTCCTTCGGTACGGCTCCATCCACCGCAACTCTTACGTCAACTCGCCGGCCGTGCTCACTCCCGTGCTGGCCTTGCGCAATGACTCCCAGGTGATGCTGGCGGGTCAGATCACAGGCGTGGAGGGCTACACCGAGAGCTCCGCCACGGGTTTGCTGGCGGGTATCAACATGGCCCGCCAACTGAGCGGCCTGAATGCGGTTGTGCCACCGGCAACGACGATGCTGGGCGCGCTGTACCGGTATCTGAGGGAGGCCGATCCACGTCACTTTCAACCCATGAACGCCAACTTCGGGCTGGTGGACGATCTTCCAACAAAGATTCGCGACAAGCGGGTAAAGAAGGAGCGCATGGCAGAGCGTGGGCTGAACGATTTGCGCGCTTGGAGCGATACGCTCGCGTTGGGGAATCCGGCGGTCGAGGCGGTAGTGTGAGCCGTGTGACCAGTGTGAGCGATGTGAGCGAGGAAGCCGATCGTGTGGCGGAGTTCCTGCTGCACATGGAGAAGGAGCGAGACGTGTCGCCCAACACGCTCAAGGCGTACGGGCGCGATCTGGCAGAGTTCACGGAGTACCTGCGCAAGTATTACGGTGCCACGGGTTGGTC
>JBPCNJ010000187.1:0-2631 GCA_051001375.1 Gemmatimonadaceae bacterium | reverse complement strand
GTCACGATCAATGCGAAGGCCGGCACCTATCAGTATTACTGTTCGGTTCCTGGCCACAAGGAAGCGGGGATGGTCGGTAAACTGACCGTCAAGTAGTTCGCGAATCCCTGCCAGTTTCTCAAAGCGCCGCCTGACCTTCAATATCGGGGTCGTGCGGCGCTTTTCGTTGTGTGGGATTGAACCTGTTCGCTGAAGCTGCCCGGTAGCCGTTCATTTGAGGTGCCGGTGATGTGCCGGAAATTTGATCGGGAATATGCGCTACACCAGCCACCGAAAGTTGTGACCGTTCGTAGGGGGCGACATGGGGTTGTTCAGACCGGAGACATACCAGACACCTGTACGAGGACATAGCGGACACTTCTGGCGGATGATGAGCGGGCTTGACAGGAGCCCGGATCATGCCGCTCACGGGAGTGACTGTTATGGAGCAACGCCTCGCCTTCGTTCTGCGGGCCTCGGCAGAGGGCGCCAACATCCGTGCCCTCTGCCGGGAGGTTGGGATCTCTCCGGACACCGCCTATCGGCTGCTGGAAGCATACCGTGCGCATGGGGTCGACGGGCTCGTGCATCGTTCTCGCCGTCCTGCGACGACCCCCTCCCAAACCTCGCCGGAAATCGAGGCGCGCGTCCTCGCGGTGCGCGCCGCACATCCGACGTGGGGTGGCCGCAAGATTCACGCATGGCTGCGCGATCAGGCGGGACTCGCCCAGCCGCCAGCCCCCAGCACCATCACTGGCATCCTCCGGCGGCACGGCCTCTTGCGCGGTCCCCGGGCGGGCGGGCCGCGTGCCTTTCAGCGCTTCGAACGGGCGGCGCCGAACGAGTTGTGGCAGATGGACTTCATCGGCCATCGCCCGCTCACCGCCGGTGGCCGAGTCCATCCCTTGACGCTGCTGGACGACCATTCCCGGTTTCTGCTGGCGCTGGTCGCCTGTGCGCACGAACGCGGGGACGGCGTGCAGGAGATCCTGATTGCCTGTTTCCGGATCTTTGGCTTGCCCCACGCCATTCTCGCCGACAACGGACCGGCCTGGGGCTCCTCGCACCACGGCTCGTTCAACCGCCTCGAAGCCTGGCTCTTGCGGATCGGCGTGCCCGTCATGCACGGACGTCCCCTGCACCCGCAGACGCAGGGCAAGGTGGAACGGAGTAATCAGACCATCGGCCAGGACATTGTGGCGGAATGGGGACCGCTGGTGGATCTCGCCCATGCCCAGCTGACCTTCGATCGCTTCCGGACTTGTTACAACACCGAGCGTCCGCATGAGGCGCTCGGGATGCAGGTCCCCGCCACGCGCTACGTCGCCAGTGCGCGCCCCTCTCCGGAGACGCTCCCCGACCTGGTCTATCCGGCAGGTGATGTCGTGTGTTCGGTGCATCAGCACGGTGCGATCTGGTTTCACAAGCGGAAGCTGCAGATCAGCGAGGCCCTGTCCGGGCTGGACGTGGGCATCCGCCCCACCGAGACAGACGGGGTGTTTCAGGTGTATTACTGTGCGCGTCAGATGGCGATCATCGATCTCCGCGAGGAGACCTGAAATGTGTCCGACATGTCTCCGCACACCTGTCCGCTATGTCCCCGGTCTGAACACTGGTGTCGACCTCCGCCGCAACGCGGCGGATCAGCCTAGCGGGCTGATATCTGAGGCGCATCCTTTAAGCATCGCTCTAGATCAGCGTGCTAGGAATCGACTCAACGTCAGATTTCCAAGCCCATTTGCTGCACGTTCTCGACCTTTGGTGGCATTCGCTCAGCATCGGTTGGTGTTGGAAGTTCCGTGGCGAGGAAGAGTTTTCCAGCAACGATCTCATCCAGCAACTCGGCCTGTGCGGGCTCAAGCGCGATCACGCCTTCCAGCACCCAAAGCAGCGCCATCAGTTCCTGCGTCATCTCGAAGGTCCACCGCTCCGGCCGGATATCATCCAAAGGAGAGGACTTTTTACCGGACCGATTCTTGACCCGGTAGCCAAGCCACGATCGCACCACCCGCAGACCGGAAACCTCGTAGGCCCAGATGCGCGGGTCGACCTGTGAGATGATGCCGTCGCCAACGTACAGTTCGCGCTTGCACTCATTGTACGCGACGTCTTTCAATGACTGCGGATAGCCGTCGGGATCGTCAGGGATGGCGGTTGTCAGGCTCGCGTTGCCACGTGGGACATTACCCTGCGTGGTGCCGATGCTTTCCGGGAAACGCTCGGCATACGTCTGCCATGCGATCACTTGCTTGCCGAGATTGGTTGCATGGCGGAACAGCGCGGCGTCCTTCGTTAGCGGTACGCGCGGACCGGGCACCTCCAGTTCGTCATGGAATTTCTCCGTGTAACCGGGATGCCCGAGCACGCCTGCGATGTACCCTGCCAGGTCCTCAGGAGTGACGATGCTGCCATAGCACTCGGTGAGCAAGGCCAGCAGTCCCTGGGTGATGTTTGGCTCTGATGCGTTGGCGTCACGATAAAGTGGCATGGCGTCTTTGCCGCCGCGGCCGTTAAAATAATGCAGATCTGGTACGTAGGAAGTTACGTTGACAGCAGGACCCTTCCCCATCACCGACTCGATCAGTGATGTTGTGTATCCTTGGTGCGAATTTGAAATTTTCCACAAGGCTGGCCGACTTCTGTCGGCCAGCC
>JBPCNJ010000186.1:0-5948 GCA_051001375.1 Gemmatimonadaceae bacterium | reverse complement strand
TATCTGGCGGTCCTCGCCGGGGCCGACACCGATTCGTAATCGCGCGTACTCGGCGGATTTAAGGGTGTGCTCGATGTGCTTGAGCCCGTTGTGGCCGCCGGCACTGCCTTTGCCGCGTAAACGGTAGCGTCCAACCGGCAACGCGACGTCATCGACAACAACTAGCAGCTCGGTCTTGGCGGACCAGAACGGGCGACGCGTGTACGGACGAAGCGCGTCGCCGCTCAGGTTCATGAACGTCTGTGGCTTGAGCAGGCGGACCTTGATGTTGCCTACCGTTCCGCTCGACACCTGCGCGTCGTTGTCCTTGCGCCAACCGTCGAAGCGCCACTCCGCGGCCAGGTGATCCACCAGCCACCAGCCCACGTTGTGGCGCGTGGCGGCGTATTCGCGACCCGGGTTCCCGAGCCCTATGATGATCTTCACGTTAAACCAGATCACGCGGAGACGCGGAGGCCGCGGAGAGAACAACCCTTCTCCGAGTCCTCCGCGTCTCCACGTGCAGACTTATTTCTTGTCGGACTCGCCCTCGTCTGGCTTCTTGGCGCGGAGCACTTCTGGCTCGGCCGCTTCTGGCGTCTCTACGGCTGCCGCTTCAACGGCCGCGCGCGGTGTCGCGATCACGACCACGGCTGCTTCCGGATCGTCCAGAACGGTCGCGCCCTCGGGGATCGGGATCTGTGATACGTGAATGGAATCGCCCAGCTCCAGATCGTTGACATCGAGGTCGATGTGGTTCGGGATATTGGCCGTATCGACCGAGATGGTCAGTTCGCGCAGTGGGTGATCGATGATGCCGCCGCCCACGCGCACACCGGCCGGCGTACCGATCAGCCGGATCGGAACGCGCACGGTCATCTTCTCGCCGGCCACCACTTCCTGGAAATCAACGTGCAGGATCGCGCGCTTGAATGGGTGACGCTGGATCTCGCGGATGAGCGCGCGTGATGTACCGCCCTCGATGGCGAGCTCGATCACCGTGTTGTCGGCCGAGATCTGCGACAGCAGCTTCTCCAGGTCGCGGGCCGGAATGGAAAGCGGCTGTGATTCGCGCTTGTGCCCGTAGATAACGCCGGGGATTTGTCCCTCGCGGCGAAGCGAGCGTGCGACGCCCTTGCCCGTTTCCGTGCGGCGCGTTGCTGAGAGTGATGCCGTTGCCATTGTGTTCCCCTATTCGAAGAGCGAGCTGACCGACTGCTCGGAGTGTATGTGACGAATCGCTTTGGAGAGGAGCTCGCCGACTGAGAGAATTCTCAGCGTCGGGAAGATCCGCTCAGGCGGAATCGCGACGGTATCGGTCACCGCCACTTCCGTGATTGGCGCGTCGCGCAGTCGCTCAGCGGCCGGGCCGGAGAGCAACGCATGCGTCGCGCAGATGTAGATGTCGCGCGCGCCTAACTTCTTGAGCGCGCGCGACGCTTCAGCCATGGTACCCGCCGTGTCGATCATGTCATCCGGCAGAAGACAATCCCGATCGGCGACCTCACCAACGACGTTCAGAACTTCCGCGACATTGGCCTTGTGCCGCCGCTTGTCGATGATCGCGAAAGTGGCATCCAGCCGCTTGGCGAATCCCCGCGCCATCTTCGCGCTCCCAACATCGGGTGCGACGACGACGAGATCCTTCAAATGCTTCTTCCGGTAGTGGGCGGTGAACACCGGCGCGGCATACAGGTGGTCGACTGGAATGTCAAAGAACCCCTGCAACTGGTGCTGATGGAAATCCACGCCCAAAACCCGATCGGCACCGGCCCCCTGAATCATGTTGGCGACGAGCTTGGCCCCGATAGCGACGCGCGGCTGATCCTTCCGGTCCTGCCTCGAATAGCCATAGTACGGCATCACCACCGTGATCCGCGCCGCCGACGCCCTCCGCGCGGCATCGATCATGAGCAGTAGCTCCATGATGTTGTCGCCCGGCGGATTGGTGGGCTGGACGATGAAGACATCGTTGCCACGAATGTTCTCATCGATGCGGACAAAGATCTCCCCGTCCGCGAACCGCGTGGACGTGGTCTTACACAGATCGATTCCCATACAGCGCCCTATCTCCTCGGCAAGAGCGCGGTTAGCACTCCCCGAGATAACCTTGGCGCCGTGGCTTGGTACGGAAAGGCCGTCCATTTATGTACAGCCTTGAAGGTTAATGACGCTGTCGGCGCCGGTCAATCATTGCATTGCCCCCGGTGGATTCGAACCACCATTCTCGGATCCAAAGACCGATGTCCTGCCATTGGACGAGGGGGCAGAGCAATACAAGTTAGTCTGAACAGTGGACCGCTTCAACGGCGGTTGCTGTTCGGGTCAAAATGACGCGGCAGCCGGTCTCACGCGCGAGCGCCTCCGCGTCGGGAGGTTGTTCAAAGATGCCGAACACCGTCGAGCCCGTTCCCGTCATCAGCGCCGGCACCGCCCCGGCCTCCTCCAGCACCTCGATCGCGCGGTTGATCACTCCGCCGCCGGTGCGGGCGTTCACGATCGGGGCGAAGGTGTTCTTGCTCATTGCCGCAACGCGTTGCCAGTCCGACAGGTCACTGACCGCAACATCGCGCGGCCACGCTGCGCCTCTGAACCCGAGCTCGTCCAACCAGCCGTACGCCTCGCGCGTTCCGACGGAGAATGGCGGTACCACCAGAGCGACGGTGCGCGATGGCAACGGCGGGACACCAACCATGCGGCCGCCGCGGCCCCACGCAAGCGCTGTCGACCAATCGCTCGCAAGGAATGGGATGTCGGCGCCGAGGCCGGAGCCGAGAACCTGTAGTGCCTGCGAGGGCAGTGGCTCACGATACAGTGTGTTGAGCGCACGCAGTGTGGCGGCGGCGTCCGCGCTCCCGCCACCCATCCCGCCACCGGCGGGAATGCGCTTCTCTATCTCAATGTGAAAGCCAGTATCCCACGCCAGTGCGCCGCAGAACGCGATTGCGGCCCTGAGCGCCAGATTTTCCGCCGCCGGCCCCACATCGGCGCTGCAGGTGATGGAACGTGCTCCGGCATCGGCCAGAGTGATTGTCACGTCGTCGGCCAGATCGATCCGCTGGAACAGCGTTTCGATCGTGTGATAGCCGCTAGCCTCGCGCGCGAGCACGACCAGCCACAGGTTGAGCTTGCCCTGCGCTCGAACCGTCGCGGTGCGGCTCGACGCGCGGCTGGACTTTCGGTTCAACCTGCCGCGTTGTCAGCCGCGTTTGGTTGCGTCTGCAGGTCCTTGAGATTGAAGCCGAGCCGGGTCGAGTAGTACACGCCAATCAGCGTGATCGGAATGAACGACAGGATGTGGAAGCCGAGGGCCCAGCTGGTAGCAAGCGTCGCGGGAACTGCGTAGATCGCGAGCCCCAATTTGCCTACCGCCTCGAAGACACCGAAGTATCCCGGCGCCGCTGGAACCGCGACTCCCATGGCGACGAGGGCCTGCAACAGCAACGTGGCAGAGAAGGGGACGTCGATCCCCACCGCTTTCATCGACACCCACCACGAGAGCGCGTTGCACAGCCAGTGCAGCACTGTCCACAGGAACACGGCGAAGAAGTGGCCGGGGCTCCGCAGCACGCTCAATCCTTGCGCGAAAGTTTCCAGCGCGGCTCGTCCGCGAGCCTCGATCTTGGGCGACAATTTGCGCGCGAAGACTTCGAAAACCCGGATCAGCTGCGCCGGAAAGAAGACCAGCGTGTACAGCAAAGCGACGAGTATCGCGACCAACACGGTCCCACCGATCGCCCAGCTCTCTACGGACTGGCCGCCGAGTCGAACGCCGCGCGGAAAGCGAGGATCCAGTAGCGAGGAGAAGGCGAGAATGAGCAACACGATTGCGTCGAACACGCGGTCCACGGCCAGTGACGCGATGGATGTCGCGAAAGGAACCTTGGTTTCGCGCGTGAGTACGTACGCGCGCGCCACTTCACCCGCTCGTGCCGGGACTACGTTGTTGACCATCATGCCGATCGCCGTCGAGCGCCACAGCGGGTCGAACGGAAGCTTGGGGAAGATCGGGTCGAGAATCGTGCGCCAGCGCCGCGCGCGCAACGGAAAGGTGAGCGTGGCGAGCACGGTCGCGACCGCGAAAAGCCACGGGTTTGCTCTGCCGAGCTCGTGTACCACGCGTGAAAGCGAGACTCCGTGCAGCGTCCACCAGAGCAGCGCGACACTCAAGGTGACGCCGAGTACCGCGCGGAAATGTTTCTTCAAGAGATTGGGGCGGAGGGAATGGGGCGCGTCACCGCGCTACGGTATGCGTTCGGCGTCCATCGCTTCGCGCACTTCCCGCACGGCTGCGACGAGCCCGACGAAGATCGCGCGACTCATGATCGAATGCCCGATGTTTAGCTCTTCAATCTCGGAGATCGCCGCGACTGGCCCCAGATTGCGTGCACTGAGACCGTGACCGGCGTGCACCGCGAGCCCCAATTCGGCGGCTGTTCCCGCAGCGTCGCGGAGCGCGTTGGCTGTTTCAGGCTCGTCCGGATGATTGGCGTACTCTCCCGTGTGCAGCTCCACGGCATGGGCTCCCAGGCGACGCGCGTATTGTACCGCGGTCAGATCGGGAGCGATGAAAAGGCTGGAGCGAATACCCGCGCGCTTCATCTGGATAACGGCGCGCTCAACCCGCGCCGCGTGGGCGACCACGTCGAGGCCGCCCTCGGTCGTGACCTCCTCGCGCCGCTCGGGCACGAAGGTCACCTGGTCCGGCCGTAGCCGCAGCGCGATCTCGATCATGGGGTCGACACACGCGAGCTCGAGGTTGAAGAAGCTCCTGACGTTCGCCCGGAGTCTGTCAATGTCAGCGTCCTGGATGTGGCGCCTGTCCTCGCGCAGGTGAGCTGTGATCCCATCCGCGCCGGCCGACTCGCATAGCAGTGCAGCGGCGACCGGGTCCGGATCGTTGCCGCGACGCGCCTCGCGCAGCGTTGCGACGTGATCGATATTCACATAAAGCCGCTGGTAACTTGCTCGCATATTCGACCGGAGTATAACTTCTCGCGGATGAAGAAGTTACTGCTCGTTCTGGCGGCAGTGGGAGTTGCCGCATGCCAGCCGACTCCTCCGTCCACTCGCGTCAACGATACGGCGCCCGGCGCGGCGACCCCTGAAGCTGCCGTACAGCGCTTCTTCAACGCCGCTCGAGCGCAGGATCTCCAGGCGATATCCGCGGTTTGGGGGACGTCCAAAGGTCCAGCGCGCGATAATATGGAGCGGGGTGAGCTGGAGAAGCGGGAGGTCATCCTCCAGTGCTACTTCAACAACGACACATACCGCATTCTGGGTGTCAGTCCAACGGCCGAAGGTCGCAGGTCCGTACGTGTGGAGCTGGTACGACAGGGCAAGACGCGCACTCCCACCGTGTACACGGTGCAGGGTCCGTCATCCCGCTGGTACGTCGAGAACCTCGACATCGCTGCGGTGCGCGACTTCTGCGCCATGGCTCCCTCCAATCCCGGCGAGTTACGCGGACGGTAAGGGGAATAGTAAGACTGGGCGATTCGGCCCAACGCAACAGCCGGGAGTGTGGCGCGTAAGCCACGCGGATGTCGCAATGTTGCCGCACCCGAGTGGCGCCGAGTGATAGTGGCGCCGAGTGACAACTGCTGCCGGCGGCAACCGCACACGCGACAAGTTCACACGGAGCGAGCGTCGCCAGGGCGGCAATGTAGCGGGACGTTCCGCCGGGCTCGGTAGCCGGGCTCGGTAGCCGGGCTCGGTATTTGCTGCTCGCTCGCGCGTGCGGTACGGGGCAGTTGTCAGCCTGCCCCCATTCTTCCTGGAGATCCCCCAATGGTGCTTCGAAGTATCTCTCCGTTAGTTGCTGTTACGATCCTAACCGTCGGGGTGGCATGCGCAGATCCGGCGGGCCTTGCCCCGACGGCCGCGCGCGGACCAGTAGCCTCCACGGCACCCGGCCGCTACCTCGTTCAGTTTGACGGGCCGGCCGAAGTCGGAGCAAACGTCCTTGC
>JBPCNJ010000185.1:0-10576 GCA_051001375.1 Gemmatimonadaceae bacterium | reverse complement strand
TGACGCTCGCGCCCTACGCAAATATTGCCTGGATCGACGGGGCAGGGTGGCGGCCGAGCGTCGGTTTCGGCGCACTCACAATTTTCGATCTGCTGCGCGTGGATGTTGCGCGCGGACTGCGCGATGGGCGCTGGAGCTTCAATGTAGATGTGAGTCGCGACTTCTGGCGAATACTGTAGCGGTTCGCGAACAGATCAAGTATCCCGTCGCGGATCACGTATCGCGGCCGACGTGATCGACAGCGTCAGCCAAATAAACGATAGCGGGGTCGCTGACTTCTACGCCCGCCGTCTCTCGCGGTTACGTGCCGCTCACGCGGCGTCCTCTACACGCCTGAGCCGCGTGAGCAACCTGCGGCTTGCCGCATTTGGGCTGTCCGCTGGATTGAGCTTGTGGGCGGTGCGTGCGAATTCGGAGGTGCGCTCGGTCGGCTTGCTCGTGGCCGCACTCGCGCTTGCGGTTTTCATCGGCCTCGTGTTGTACAGTTCCAAGTTGCGAGCGCGAGCGCGACTGCTCGATGACCTTGTGGTGCTGAACGAACAGGCGCTGCACCGACTGCGCCGGGACTGGACGGCCCTGACTGAACGCGCGTGGGAACCGGCGCCGCCGTTCCATCCCTACGCGGTCGATCTCGACGTATTCGGCCCTGCATCGCTGGCGCGACTGCTCCCGCCAGTCAGCACTGCACCGGGGCGCGGGGTTCTGCGCTCCTGGATGCTCACGCCTACTTCAACTGCCGAAGTGCAGCTACGCCAGGATTCGGTCGCGGAGCTCACGCCGCGTGTGAATTTTCGCGATAATCTGGCCGTTCACGGCAACCGAATATCGGTCACGACAGAACGTCTCGACAGCCTGGTACGGTGGGCAGAAGACGGCGACGGTTGGCTCCTGCGGCGCCCGGTGCTTGTTGCCGCGACCGTGGTTATACCCGTCTGTACCGTCCTTCTCATGCTGGCGCAGGCGTTCGCTATAGTGCGGTATCCATACTGGCTGATTTCGGTTGCCGTGGGCGCGGTGCTGACTCTTCGCTTCGCCGCATCACTGAGAGGCACGCTGAGCCAGGTAGCCGGAAGGGCGAACGCGCTCGGTGCATACGCGGAGCTCACACAACTTATTTCCGATGAGCCATTTAGCGCCGATGCGCTGACGGACGTCCAGCGTACTCTCACCCAAGGCGATGCTGCCGCTTCGCGCGGCATGCGCCTGCTCCAGCGGTTGGCGGATTGCGCCGAGCTCAGGGCGTCTCCGTTGATGCACTTCGTCGTGCAATCGGTGACACTGTGGGATTTTCATGTTGTTCATCTGCTGGAGCGATGGAAGCAACAGTTCGGTCGCTGCGCGCGCGATTGGATGCTGGCTCTCGGCACGGCCGAGAGTCTTGCTGCACTGGCCACGCTGGCGCACGATAATCCTGGTTGGACGTTCCCCGACGTCAGCGATTCCGGCCCGGCGCTAGTTAGTGCGACAGCACTCGGTCACCCGCTACTCGCCGACGACGTGCGCGTACCGAATGACGTGACCGTAGGTCCACCGGGTACGCTGCTTGTAGTCACCGGCTCGAACATGGCCGGCAAGAGCACACTGCTCAGGACGATCGGGCTCAACGTTGTGCTGGCTCAGGCCGGCTCCGCTGTGTGTGCCACCGCGATGACATGCACGCCGCTTTCACTCTATACCAGCATGCGGGTGCAGGACTCGCTGGAGCGCGGCGTTTCCTACTTCATGGCGGAGCTGGAGCGGCTCAAGCTCATTGTCGACGCCGCTGATTCGGCGCGCCGCGCACCCGGGCGTACCGTGCTGTATCTGCTGGATGAGATCCTGCACGGTACCAATTCCGCTGAGCGAGAGATTGCCGCGCAGCACGTGCTCTCGCACCTCGTTGCGTCGGGCGCGATCGGTGCGGTGAGCACCCACGATCTTAATCTGGCTGATTCCGAAGTGCTTGCCACCGCAGCCAGGCACGTTCATCTGCAGGAGACATTTAACCGAACCGATACGGGGCCTGCAATGTCGTTTGATTATTGCTTGCGTCCGGGTAAGGCGACTTCAAGCAACGCGCTGAAGCTCCTGGAAATAGTTGGCTTGACTGACGCACCTTTGGCATCGCTACTGTAGCGGCTCCCAACGGGGTGCGGCATGTAGTCTAAGCTCGATGTGAATACGGCTATTTTACTCGAAGTACGTCCTCCGCAGCGCCCGCGTCGCCGCGGCCGAGCAGCTTCGTGATCTCACCCAGGGCCTGCGCCCCGCGCGGCCAAATGTAGCACTCGGCTGCTTGTTCCAGCGGTAGCCATTTGTAAGCTTGGTGCTCCGGGCCTAGCCTGACAGGCTTCGTGCTATCGACAAAGGCGCAGAATACGACCGCGAGTTCCACGGTCCCGATCTTGTTAAGATAGAACGCATGCACTGTGACGTTGTATAGCCGTTCGATGGTCAGCCCCGTCTCTTCGCCCATCTCGCGCATGGCCGCATCCTCGGGCGCCTCTCCATCCTCAATGTGCCCGTGTACTGCCTCCCACGAGCCGGGGCAGCGCGTATGACTGCCGCGCTGCAGTGCAAGAGCTCGCCACGGTGAGGTGTGTGGATCGATCACATACACGTCCACGACGCCGACCTTCACGTCGGTCATGCGATCACGCGATGTGCGTTCGCGCCGGAAGAGGAGGCGTAGATTCTGGTCTGCATCTTCATCGATGGAATATGCATCGCCGTATGCCTCCTCACTCGCACGCGTATCTGCCACTTCGACAGCGTCCTCAAACTCAGGTGTGCATTCCACGTCTTCGCTAGCGTCTGGCTCGAGTACTCGCGCAATTTCTTCGGCCGTAGTTTCGCCGTTCAAGACTCGCGCGATACCGCTGGCCCAGAGCGACCGTGAGCCGCCCGCTCTGGCCGCTTCGCACAGCGCGGCTGCCGGTGCGGCCGATGCGACCAGCCGAGTTAGGCTCGGCGTGAGCGTGAGCAGCTCGATCACCGCCATGCGCCCCCTGTAGCCGCTGTCCCCGCAACTCTTGCAGCCTGACCCGCGCCGAAGCTCCGCACCGCTCGGGATCGCGCCCCATAGAGCTGCCGGTACCGGTTCATTGGATGGCGACGCGCAGTCTCTGCATGTGCGCCGCAGAAGACGTTGCGCGATAACGCCTTTGAGGGCGGTGGCGACCTTCAGTGGCTCGACACCCAGGTCGTGCATGCGCGCGATGGAGCTTGCCGCGTCTATCGTATGCAGAGTCGCGAAGACGAGATGGCCAGTGAGCGCCGCTTGGATCGCGATCGCCGCCGTTTCGCGATCGCGAATTTCGCCGATCAGGATCACGTCCGGATCCTGGCGCAGGATGGACCTGAGTGCGCCCACAAAACCCAGACCGGCCTTCTCGTTCACCTGCACCTGAACAATGCCGGGTATCCGATACTCCACCGGATCCTCAACGGTGATGATGTTGAGTCCACGATCCAACAATCGCTGCAGAGCGGCGTAAAGCGTCGTCGTCTTTCCCGATCCCGTCGGCCCGGTCACCAGTAGGAGACCCTCGCGCGTTTCCAACAGTCGGTGCAACTGTGCCGTGTCCCGATCATCCAGTCCCAGTGAGTCGAGCGAGTGAACGCTCCCACGCGAGTCCAGAATGCGGATCACCACCTTTTCCCCATTCGCCGCCGGGAGCGTGGAAACTCTCAGGTCGATGCGCTCGCCGCCAACCATGACGAGCGCTCTGCCGCCCTGCGGTCGCAGCCGATCCGCGATATCCAGTCGCGCCATGATCTTGACGCGCGACACCAGCGGCAGGCCGATGGCCTTGGGCAACACCAGAGCCTGGCGCAGCACGCCGTCAATTCGGTACCGAACGGCAATCAGCCCTTCTTCGGACTCCAGATGCACGTCGCTCGCGCCAACTGCGATGCCGTGACCGACGATATGGTCTACCAGCTTTATGATGGGCCGATCGCGCGCACTGTCGGCCAAGTCAAGGTCGTCCACGTCGTACTCGTCGACATGAATCTCCTGGACCATCGCGCTGGCCGTTGAAGCAAGTAGCCGCTCGATAACGTTGGTCGGCCGGTACACCTCGTCCAATCGCTCGGCAATTCGCGTCGGCGAGGCGAGCGACATGCGCACGCGGCATGACGCGACAAACTCGAGCATCTGCTCGCAATCGAAATCATATGGATTGCCGGTCGCGACTTCCAGCGTGGCATCCGACAGCCTGAGGGGTAGAACGCCGTAGCGGCGCGCAATTCTCTCAGGAATTCTGGCGCACGCCTGATCGCTGCTCACCAGGGTGGGCGCGACTCGCATCTGCGCCTGGGCGGCTAGCGCCGCAAGGATCCGGTCGTCCGTTGTGATTCCCGCTGCCACCGCACTGCTCCAGTAACTCCCGCCGCGCTCCCGCACGATCGCGCCAACATCGGCACCGGGCGCAATCTCGCGCAACAGCGGGATCAGCCACTCATCCTTGGTGTGGGTCTTGGCCTCGGCGTTGACCTCGGCATTGATCCGGTCGGGATCGGAAAGTTGCAGCGCTTGCACCATGTGATGCCTCCAGCGATCAACCTATCGCTGACATCCGCGACTGGACCAAGCTTCCCGCTGCCAGCTACATCATTCGGCCGTCGTCGTCGGGCGGGAGCAGCGCAGCAGCAGGTCCGCAACCTCCCGCAGCGTCGTCTCGCCACGATCGCGCGCGTACCACGTACGGACGTAATGATACTTCTCTTCCTTCGGCAGGCTCATGCCGACCGACTTCGCCCATTGCTGCAGCGGCGCCGGTCGGGGCCCCCACCAGCCGAGTTCCTTCCAGTCGTGGTCATACGCTATCACGACAGGAATGGATCGGCCGCCGTCGGTGAGGTGCGCGTCCATGAGATCCGGATTCACGTCTCGTCCCATTATCATGACGTCGAGATCGGGGATCAGCTCCCCCAACTTCGCTATCGGCGGAACGGTGCCCACCGCGTCCAGACACCAGTCCTCGTTCAGCACGACCAGATGCAGTGGCTGCGACAGCGTTATCAGATCGGCCACAACGGTCGCGGGCACCTCGGCGCGCTTTGCACCCAACCGCCACAGCTCCGGATACTCCTTGGCGGAGGCGACGAAATCCTCGAACCTCTGTCCTGTCGCAAATCGGGTCGCGTTCATCATTGCCTAGGCGGTTTCACGGTGGTAAGGTGCAACAGATGCGGCGGCGCGCTCGGCTTCACCCGAATGCTCTTGGCTGGAATTCCGACGTTGACGTGGTACGACAGAACGTCCTTGGTCGCGATCGCTCCGGCGCCAACCATCGCGTTCTCGCCGACGTGCACGCCGGCCAGCACCGTCGCATGATACGTGATGCGTGCGTCGGCATCGATGCGAGTTACAGCATCCGTCACGTCCTTCTGGTCCACGATGCTGTGCGTGTGGCTGTAGACGTTGGCGTAGTCGCTGATCGATACGCGATCGCCGAGCACGATGCCGCCGCGGTCATCCAGCACCACGTGCCTGTGCACCACGACGTTGTCGCCTACTTCCATGTTGTAGCCGAAGGAGAACTCGGTGAACTGGAACGCCTTGAAGTTCTCGCCGCATTTTCGGAAGATGCGCTGGGCCAGTACGCGCCTCAACCGGACGCCCAGATCGACGTTCTGGCCGCCGAGTGGGGTGCGGTCGAATGAGTACCAGAGCCACAGAAGTGGCTTCGTGAGCGCGAAGCGCGCGTCGTCGCATTCGGCGTAGTATTCCGGTTCCAGATTGATGTTGCGCGGGTCCAGCGCCAACAGAGCAAGTCGCGTGGCCGCCGGGAGCGACGCGTCATCGACTGCCGTATCCCAATTGCTGGCGTACTCGGGATACAACAATGAGCAAAGAGTGCGACGGCAGAGCGCATTCCTATCCGCTGCGTCGTCGTTGAGCGTGGCTTCGATCTCGTCCAGGAAATCACGCTTAAGCGACTCGTTCGGAGAGTCTGCGAGCTTGCGGAGCGGTAGTATTGGCATCCTGGAAAAAGCTAATCCGGTTTTCCGGAGCGCGCACGCACCATGGCACGCTCACGCTCGACTCGCTGAAGCGTGTCCTCCCACGTGGCGTCGGTGACGCCCTGATACGTCATCGCGATAGGATGATCCACCTGAACGTCGCCGTCGTATACATACAGCGCGCTCTGCGTCTCTCGCTGACGGAGGCGCTGCTCGCCGAAACCGATAGTGAGCGGGATGATGTCAAACGGGCGGAAATCCCGTCCGCTGCTAGACACGATCACGTCGCCCGGCGTAAAGCGTGCGCTGGGCTCGACACCGTAAAACGAGATCAGCCACACGGATACCGCTCGTCCGCCGTAGCGCCGCACCGTCGCGTCGATGGCTGCACGGTTGCTCTCTTTCAGGTCGTGCAGAGCACGGTATGAATCGGGTGTCAGCAGACGTATGAGCGACTCGTCCAGCGGAAGCGCACGTACCAACACACTGCTGCCATCGATGTGCAGAGACACCCCGTCCTGGTGCAGCGTGCCGTACCCCGGCGTTACGAGCGCCCGCCCCGCCGTGTCACCCTGAACGGTAGACGGTGTTGCCGCGGAGGTATAGCCACCCGGCGTCGTTGCCTGCGTGCACGCAACTGAGAGTAAGGCAGCGACCGCAACGCCGCCCCACGTCATTCCCGTTCCTCCGCGTTATCCGCGTTCTCCGCGTTATCCGCGTTCTCCGCGTTATCCGCGTTATCCGCGTTCTCCGCGTTATCCGCGTTCTCGGCGTGATCAGCCGCCTGCTCCATGCCGTCGCTCGCACCCGCCGGGTCTGCATGCAAGAGCGAGACGATTGCCTGCGCCAGCTCGTCGCGACCGGCTCCCGTCTGCGCGCTGAACCCCACAACCTGCTCCTCATCCACGCCCATCGCGAGTGCGATCTCGACCAGGCGTCGCGCCAGCGCGCCCTTGGCAAGCTTATCGGTCTTTGTCGCAACAAATAGTGTTGGAACACCTACATCGCTCAGGAAGTCGACCATCTGACGGTCGTCATCCGTGGGATCGTGTCGCACGTCCAGCAGTTGCACGACGCCGCGCAGCTGTGGCGATGAGCGCAGATACGACTCAATCAGCGGTCCCCACTCCGCGGACCGGCTCTTGGACACTTTGGCGTAACCGTAACCCGGCAGATCGGCCAGAACAAAGGTGCCATTCACATTAAAAAAGTTGATCTCTCTGGTCCGGCCCGGAGTCTTGCTCACACGCGCGAATGCCTTGCGCCGCACCAGTCGGTTGAGCAGGGAAGACTTCCCAACGTTGGACCGACCGGCGAAGGCGACCTCAGGCAGCACCGCTTCTGGGCGCCAGCCGTCCAGATCGGCCATCCCGCCCATGAAGTCGAGCGACCTGATGACGAGCGGATCGCCCGGCTTCGTTTCCATGTCGCGCGCCGGTTTCTCGTTCGCGCTCAATGAGCCGTTACCCCGGTGTCCGCGGGTGAGCGGCGCTTCTTCGCTCTCGCAGCCGGGAGATCGCCATTCGGAACTTCCGCACGCGGAGCTTCCGCACGCGGAACCTCCGTACGTGGCAGCGGCAGTGCGGACCGCAGCGCGATGTGTAGCACTTCGTCCATATTGCGCACTGGGTGAAATCGTACCGCGTCCCGGACTTCCTGCGGCATCTCTTCCACTTCACGCTCGTTGCCGTACGGAATTATCACGTTCGCCACCCGATTCCGGTGCGCCGCGACGGCCTTTTCCTTGAGCCCGCCTATGGGAAGAACGCGCCCGCGCAGCGTGATCTCGCCCGTCATTGCTACATCGCCGCGTACCGACACGCCGGTCAGCGCGCTCGCGACAGCCGTGGCAATAGCGATCCCAGCACTGGGTCCGTCTTTGGGAGTGGCGCCGTCAGGGATGTGGATGTGGATGTCACGCGTCCGGTAGAAGTCGGCCGCGATGCCCAGCTCCGCGGCCCGGGCACGAACGTAACTCACCGCCGCCGCCGCCGACTCTTTCATCACGTCGCCCAACGTTCCGGTGAGCGACACCTTTCCACGACCGCGCACCACACTGACCTCGATGTCGAGCGTCTCGCCTCCCACCGTGGTATACGCGAGACCCGTCGCAACGCCGATCCTGTCGTCCAACGACGCATCGTCCAGATCGTACTTGGCGCGGCCCAACAGTGCCTTCAGGTCGACGATGGTTACGTGATGCTTCGTCGGAACGGTCGCCGATTCATCATTCCGCGCCAATGCTTCGGCCTGGCGGCGCGCGAGTTTGCGTGCGAGTCGCGCAAGGTGCCGTTCCAGCTCACGCACACCTGCCTCGCGTGTGTAGCCGCGCACGATCGCCGGAAGCACGTCATCGGCGAGCGCTACGTCCGCAGCGTCCAGCCCGTTCTCCTGCAGTTGCCGCGGGAGCAGGTACTTCCTCGCGATGGCGATCTTTTCCTGATCCAGGTAGCCGGCGATGCGGATGATCTCCATGCGATCACGCAGCGGCTCCGGAATCGTTCCGAGCGAGTTCGCTGTGGTGACGAAGAGAACCTGCGACAGATCGTAGTCGACTTCCAGATAGTGATCGTTGAACGCCCCGTTCTGCTCCGGGTCGAGTACCTCCAGCAGCGCGGCCGCGGGGTCACCGCGGTAGTCCGTCCCGAGCTTGTCGATCTCATCCAGCAAGATCACCGGATTCACCACCTCGGCCCGGCGCATCGCCTGAATTACGCGGCCCGGCATGGAGCCTATGTACGTGCGACGATGACCGCGGATCTCGGCCTCGTCGCGCACGCCGCCCAGCGACATGCGTACGAATTTGCGCCCGAGCGCGCGCGCAATGGACCGGCCCAGCGAAGTCTTGCCAACTCCGGGTGGACCCACGAGACAGAGAATCGGTCCCTCCACGCGGCCAACGAGGGATAGAACGGCGATGAAGTCGAGTATGCGATCCTTCACGTCCTCGAGCCCGTAATGGTCCGCATCGAGCACCTCGCGCGCATGCACCAGATCCAGCATCTCGTCGGTTCTCTCCTCCCACGGGAGGGCCACCAACCAGTCCAGGAAGTTGCGACCGACCGTATGCTCAGGCGACGCCGCTGGAATGCGTCTCAGCTTCCGCAGCTCGCGCTGCACCCGCGCGCGAACGGGCTCGGGCAGCTGCTTAGCGCGTAGCTGCGTCTCCAACTCCGTCAGATCGTCCGCGTCCTCCTGGCCCAACTCCCGATGGATGAGCTTGAGCTGTTCCTGCAGGTAGTACTCGCGCTGGGTCTGGAACATGGCGCCGCGCGTGTCATCGTCCAACTTGCGTTCGAGCCGCAAGACCTCGATCTCTCCGCCCAGGAGCACTGCCAGCGTAGCGAAGGCCTCGTCCAGCGTGCGCGATTCCAGCACACGTTGGCGAATCTCCAGCGATGCGGGGACGTGCGCGGCAATGCCATAAACCTGACGCTCCGGAGTCGCGGCGCCCTGCACCAGCGGAAGCACCTCGGCCGGAATGCGCCGCTGCAGATCGATGTACTCCTCGAACAGCGCCACTGCGCGGCGCGCGGCCGCATCGATCATGCGAGGATCATCCGGGCGCGCCTCGAGCAATGGATCGCGTCGCAACGTGGCTGAGAGCGTTTCGCCCAGTTTCCCCCTGTAACGCACGACGCGCGCGCGATCGCGCCCTTCGAGCAGCACCTTGATGGTGCCGTTTCCGAGCCGCGCGATCTGAAGGATCTTGCCGACCACTCCTTCGCGGAACAGATCGGTCGAGCGGGTCTCTTCCAGGGCCGGGTCGCGCTGGGCGACTAGAAAGATTTCGCCCGTACCGCCAGCCGCAAGCTCCAGCGCCTGAAGGGATCCCTTCCGCCCAACGATGAGCGGCATGATCACGTGCGGGAAAAACACCACGTCCCGCAGCGCAAGCACGGGGAGAGTTATGGTGTCAGCGGGGCCGGATTTCATCGACTTTATAGGGGGCATCTAATGGAAAACTACCCCATAGCCGCGCCGCCGGGAGCCTCTCGGCAACCCCGATCGCCAACACAGCGCCCGAACGTTACTTTCTCCCGATGCGACTCCCCCACACGTTAGCCACCATCGTCGCGACCGCCATTTGCGCAGGTGCCGGGGTCGCTGGCGCTCAAAAGTCCGCGCCGTCATCCTCGGCGCTCGCCGTCGGCGACAACATTCGGCTGCGCACCGCCGTGTACGATACGGTGGGCTCCCCCGTCACCTGTGCGGGGTCTGTCGCGAGCATCAGCGGCGACACGGCCGTGCTGAACGGAGCGAACGAGCACCGCTTCCTGCGCCCTTCACTCAGTTGCCCGTCGCACGTGTTCGCTCCGGGCGAGATCACGGCGCTTACCGTCGTGCGCGGCGACCGCGGCTCTCGCCTCAGACACGCTGGGCTGGGTGCGCTTGGCGGCGCTCTGGTCGGTGGAGTGGTCGGGAGGATAGCCGACTATCGGCACTGCAATCAGAAGTACTGCAGCTCCGACGACCGCGAGGCCGGCGGGATTATCACGATGCTCCTGATCGGAGCTGGTGCCATTGTGGGCGGCACGGTTGGGCTCGCGCTTCCGGCCGGCAAGCAGTGGGAGCGCGTCGAGAATATCCCGCCCTTACGCATCGCGCGATTCACGCTGCGCCCAGG
>JBPCNJ010000184.1:0-5010 GCA_051001375.1 Gemmatimonadaceae bacterium | reverse complement strand
CGATCGCGCCATTGCTGCCATGCTGGAGCAAGGCGCCTTTGGCGATGCCGGCCACGAGATCTTGGTGGAGGAGTTCATGGACGGCGAGGAGCTGTCCGTGTTCGCGCTATGTGATGGATCAGGGGCGTGTGTAATGCAGGGCGCGCAGGATTACAAGCGGCTCCTGGACGCGGATAGCGGTCCGAACACAGGAGGGATGGGCGCCTACAGTCCGGTATCATTTGATACGTTGGCAGT
The DNA here is from genome assembly GCA_051001375.1 of Gemmatimonadaceae bacterium. Lineage (GTDB taxonomy): Bacteria > Gemmatimonadota > Gemmatimonadetes > Gemmatimonadales > Gemmatimonadaceae > Fen-1247. Next base: position 4,773 of record JBPCNJ010000184.1, on the reverse strand, counting down.
GCACCAGGACATAGTTCAAAGCCTTATTCAGCCAACTCTCGCGGCGCTCGTCGATGCGGGCGCGCCTTTCACGGGGCTGCTCTACGCGGGCGTCATGCTTACCGGTTCCGGCCCTAAAGTGGTCGAGTTCAACTGCCGCTTTGGCGACCCGGAAACGGAGACGCTCATGCCTCTCATGTTGAGCTCCCTACTGGAGCCGGTGGCGGCGGTAGCTCGGGGCGAGTCACTTGCCGCCGTCGAGCCGTTCCGGTGGAGCGATGGAGCCAGCGTGACTACCGTGGTCGCCGAAGCTGGCTACCCCGACAGCCCACGCTCGGGCGATGTCATCGACTTTCCCGAGCCGGAGGACAACGTTTACGTCTTTCACGCCGGGACGCGCGTCGCCGAGGACTGGCGCCCGACGCCCGAGGCCGACCCGCGCGTGGTGACAGCGGGGGGGCGAGTGCTCGCGATCACGGCCGTCGGCGCCACGTTGGCAGCGGCGGCCGCCAGCAGTCGCGGCTACGCCGAACGCGTCCGCTTCGATGGTAAGCAGATGCGAAGCGATATCGGAGCGCGTGAGCTCGCACGCTTGAGAAACGCCTGACGGAGCCGCGAGAGTCACACAGTGCCTGAGCTTCCCGAAGTTGAGACGATCGCGCGCGGCGTCGATTCGGCCGTTCGCGGCCGCACGATTGTCGACGTGATGGTGCCGCGGCCCGACGTGTTGCGCGAGGCGACAGCGGCCGAGCTGGCACGCCGTACGGTGGGAGCGCAGATCGCAGGAGCGGCCCGTCAGGCCAAGCACATTGTCATATCGCTGGACACGGGTGATGCTCTGGTCGTGCAGCCGCGATTCACTGGGGCACTACTCGCCGGGCTCGAGACTGAGCTGACGGAGTACGACCACAACTATATCGCCACCCGCTTCGCGCTCGACGCGGGTCACTCCCTAGCGTATCGCGATGTGCGCCGTCTTGGCACGGTCGCGTTGATGGGACCAACGCGACTGGAGCAGTACTTCGGCAAGCTCGGGGTCGAGCCGCTGAGCGAAGGATTTACGGGGGAGCGTTTGTCGGGTATTCTTCGGGCTTCTCGGCAGCATGTCAAAAAAGTGATAATGGATCAGTACAAGGTGGTCGGCGTCGGAAATATCTACGCCAATGAGGCGCTCTGGCGTGCCGGCATCGATCCGTCGCGGTCAGCTCAGCGGGTGAGCGCAGAGGAGGCGTCGACATTGCGCGATGCGATAGTGGAAGTGCTGCGCGAGGCGATTGTGGCTGGCGGTTCGAGCATTCGCGACTACCGGAACGCGAGCGGCGAAGAGGGTCAGTTCGCAACATCGCACGCGGCGTACGGCCGCGCTGGGAAGCCGTGCTTCCGATGCGGTGCAACGATGGTCGGAACCCACGCCGTGGACGGTCGTCAAACAGTGCTCTGCGCGCGCTGCCAGAGATAAGAGCGCAAGTACGTGGCAAGAGCGCGCGTGTACACTTTCAAAGACCCCACAAGCGACGAGCAGCTCGTAGCGATGCGCGCACTGGTACGCGAGACCGCGACGAACAAGCCCGGCGTGTATCGCATGCTCTCCGAAGACGGCGAGATAGTGTACGTGGGTAAGTCCAAGGCACTGCGATCACGTCTCATGAGTTACTTCCGCGCCGTGTACCCAGAGGACAAGGGTGCGCGCATTCTGCGCGAGGCGACGCGGATCGAGTGGGACTACGAGCCGAGTGAGTTTGCGGCGCTGTTGCGCGAGCTGCGACTGATCAAGCAGTACCGGCCTCGCTTCAACGTCGCGATGAAGCGCGACGCGCGACATTACTCGTTCATCAAGGTGACGCGCGGCGCCGCGCCCAAGCTCGTCGTCGTACGCGGCGCCGGTCCGGACGATGCCACGGTTTACTACGGTCCGTTCATGGGAGCGCATCGCATCGCGGAAGCTGTGCGTGAGCTGAACGACGTTCTCGGTCTGCGTGACTGCCGCTCGGACCTGCCATTGTTTTTCGCAGATCAGCCGGAGCTATTCACGTCCTTTACGCGAACGCCGGGATGTATCAGACACGAGATTCGCAAGTGTCTTGGTCCGTGTGTTGGTGCGTGCACCGTCTCGGAGTACGACCGGCAATTGGCGCTGGCACGCGCTTTTCTGGACGGATCCAGCAACGGCCCCGCGGAGATCCTGCGGCAGCAGATGGAGGTGGCGAGCGACGCGCTGGAGTTCGAGCGGGCGGGAGTGTTTCGCGACAAGCTCTCTCGGCTGGAGGCCCTGCGCGAACAATTCGATCGGCTGCGCTTTGCTGTGGAGACGCTGTCATTCGTGTATGACGTTCCCGGGTGCGACGGACGAGATCGGACGTACGTGATTCGGCGCGGCGTGGTGCGCGCGGAAGTCGAGACACCCAGGACTCGTCGCGATCGGACCGCTGTACGGAGGCTGGTCGACAACATCTTCGGAGAAACTGGACCGACCGGTACTTCGATCCCAACGCACGAGATCGACGAGCTATTGTTGCTGTCGAGCTGGTTCCGCAAATTTCCAGACGAAATGGAGCGGGCTCAGCGGGTCGCGTAGGAAGCGCGACGGCTTGAGCGGCCTTGGCCGGATTGGCCGCCCAAGGGTATTTCAGGTCAGCGCGGATTAATTCTTGTTGTTGGACTGATCGTTGGTGGACCGATTCTTGTTTGACTGATTCTTGTTTGACTGACCGGACTGCTGGTCCGATTGCGATCCGGGCGGTAGCATGCCTTCGCCGCGGGCGCGGGGATCGGGCTCGCCGGTACTCGCATCGAGCACAGCTTCGGTTGAATCGGGAGAGTCCATGCCGCGTCCAATCGTGCGGCCTGAGCCGACTTTATCGGTGCGGCGTTCAGCGCTCGAGTCGTTCTGGTCCCGCTTTCCGTCCTGATAGTCTTTCTTGTCCGTCATTGCATCCTCCAGATGGTTGACACGATAAATAGCATTGATCGTGCCCTGCAAAGTGCTCGATCCTAACCGCACCGTAGATGAAATCACTGTGGCAGGAAGACGACAGACAGAATCTGGTAGACCGCCTGCGCCGGGTTGGAGAGGACCATGTGGCTCGCTGGGGCAAGATGGACGCGCCCCAGATGGTCGCGCATTGCGCGGACGCGGTGCGCATGGCGCTTGGCACGTTGCCCGTCCCGTCCATGCGGCTCCCCGTTCGGTATACGCCGCTCAAGCAGATTATTGTGTATCTACTTCCTTTCCCGAGGAGCACGCCTACCGCGCCGCAGCTGATTGAGCGACGCGCGGGAGATTGGAACGAGGAAGTGGCTGACCTGATAAGGCTCATGGAAGAACTGGCCTCGCGTCGGCCACGCGAGCTGGCGCGAGAGCACCCGGCGTTCGGTACGATGTCACACAGGGCTTGGGGCGCGCTCGGCTACAAGCACATGGACCACCACTTGCGGCAGTTTGGTGAATGATTATGACGCGTAACGTTCGACGATCACGTACGATCGCGGCCTCTGTTGTCGTCGCCGCCGTGCTGGCCACCATGGCGCTGGCCGGATGTCACAAGGATGTGGCGAATAAACCGGGCGAGGCGGTTCTGGATGTGGCGCCGGCGCCGCCGCCGCTGCCGTTGTCGAACTTCAACGCTCCGATAGAGTACGACTTTACACCGATCCTGAGCATCGTCGAGCGCGCGGTGCCGCAGACCTTTGGATCGTTGGACAGTCTGCATACCGTCGGCGGAGACAATGGAAAGCATTACGCCTTTGAGGCAGCGCGGGGTCCGTTTACCGGCTTCGCGGAAGGGTCGCTGCTGCACCTGCGCTCGACTATCTCGTACGCCGCGCGCGGATATTATAAACCGCGCTTTGGCCCGACGCTGAGTGCCGGTTGCGGTGACGATAAGGAGCGACCGCGAATCCAGGTCGAGATGGTTACACCGATCACGCTCACATCCAACTGGCATCTCAAGGGACAGGCACGGCTCGCGAGTCTTCAGCCGGCCTCGACCGCCGATCGGGACCGATGCACCGTGAGCATTCTCCGGTACGATGTTACAACCCAGGTGGTCGACGCGGCTCGCAAGGCGCTCACATCACGTCTACCCGAGATCGACCGCAAGATCAGCAACGTGGATCTCACTGATCGTTTCACCAACTGGTGGGGATTACTCAACAAGCCGATCAGGCTGACCGACCAGGTGTGGCTGGTACTGCACCCTGAGCAACTGCATGTTGGAAGCGTCGGCGGCAATGGACACGTGCTCACGGTACAGGCAGGTTTGGATGCTCGGCCCAAGATCCTTACCGGGCCAGAGCCGCGGGCGGATACAGTGCCACTTCCGCCGCTGTCACACGACAAGATTTCGGGAGGGTTCCACGTGTTGGTGGGCGGGACCGTGGACTATGCAACAGCATCGCGCGCAATCACTGACGCGCTGAAGGGGAGGAAAATTACCCAAGGCGGAAAGACGGTGACCGCTCAATCCGTGGTGGTCACACCTGCATCCGGCGGAAAACTTTCTCTGGCAGCGACCTTTTCAGGTGACGCGCAGGGAGTGATAGCATTCATCGGAACGCCGCACTACGATCAGGCGCGCGGTGTGCTCACGGTTCCGGACCTGGACTACGATCTTGCGACGGATAGCGATCTGATCAACGCATACGCGTGGCTGCGCTCGGATGCACTGCGCTCACTGTTGCGAGAGAAGGCGATCATTCCGGTCGCGCCTCTGCTGGACCGGGGCAAGGCACTGCTCACCGATGGACTCAATCGCAAGATAGGCGACGCGGTGACGTTGTCGGCCAAGGTGGACT